>DASQEG010000173.1:0-16937 GCA_035633775.1 Bryobacteraceae bacterium | reverse complement strand
AGAGCAACGGCTGATGCCATTCGTCCGCGCGCCCAGGAAGAGTATCTGCCGCCTCGGGGCTACAGCGACCACCTCGACCACCACCGCAACTTCGTCGAAGCCGTTCGCTCACGCAAGCCGGTCGTGGAAGACTCCACGTTCGGCCTGCGAGCTGCCGGCCCGGCGCTCCTGTCGAATTTGAGTTACTTCGAAAAGCGGGCGGTCCAGTGGGATCCGCAGACGATGACGGAGCGGAGCTAGAACCATGCAGAACGAAAATATCCAGATCGCTCTGATCGGTGCAGGAGGCATGGGTCAGGGAGATGCCCGGATGTCCACCAGCCTCCCCGGAGTGAAGCTGGTCGCGGCTGCCGACATCTACGACGGCCGCCTGCAGCGTGCCCGCGAGATTTGGGGCGACGGCATCTTCACCAGTCGTGACTACCGGGAAGTGCTCGCACGGAAAGACGTCGACGCTGTGATCATCGCTACGCCGGACCACTGGCACGCGCGCATCACCACCGATGCGCTGAACGCGGGCAAGCACGTCTACTGCGAAAAGCCCATGGTCCAGAAGATCGCTGAGGGCAAGCCGGTGATCGAGGCGCAGAAGAAGTCGGGGCGAGTGCTTCAGATCGGATCGCAGTACGCCAGCTCCGTCGTCTTCCAGAAAGCGGCCGAGCAGCTGAAAGCCGGTGCGATTGGTGAGCTGAACATGGTGGAAGCACACCTCGATCGCAACACCGCGATTGGCGCGTGGCAGTATTCCCTTCCTCCGGATGCTACACCCCAGAACATCGACTGGGACCGCTTTATCGGCCATGCTCCGAAGCGGCCATTCGAGCCGATTCGCCTGTTCCGGTGGCGCAATTACAAAGATTACGGAACGGGCGTAGCGGGCGATCTTTACGTGCACCTGCTCACGGGCCTTCATGTCGTGACCGGCGCGCTCGGTCCGGAGCGGATCTATGCCGCCGGCGGAACACGCTTCTGGAAAGACGGCCGCGACGCGCCGGACGTGATGCTGGCTACGATGGACTACCCCAAGTCTGCTGCGCATCCAGAGTTTACGCTGACGCTGCGTGTGAACTTCGCTTCCGGTGGCGGGGAGGAGAGCTTCGGCATTCGTTTTGTCGGGAGTGAGGGCATCATGAGTGTCGACATGGACACGCTGACGCTTGCCCGGACTCCTCGCGGCCCGGAATTCGACGGTACGATCGACACGTTTGCAAAAGGTGTCCGCAATCAGCTCGGCGCGGAGATGAACAAGCGCTTCTCCGGTGCGGTGACGCCGCAGACGCTGACTCCGGCAAGTGAGACGGTGTTCCGCGCACCGCGCTGGTTCAGTGCGCATCGAGAGCACCACCGCAACTTCGTCAACGGCGTGCGGACAGGCAAGCACTTCTTCGAAGACGGTGTGTTCGGATTCCGCACGGCAGGTCCTTCGCTGCTGACCGGCACCAGCATGGAAGAAGGACGGATCTGCCGCTGGGATCCGCAGGCAATGACGGCGTCCTGATGCTGGCTGTTCATCTCGACAACGGCGGGGTTGAAGTTCGTACGGTACCGAGGCCCAGGCGCCCTCCGGGGTTTGCAACGATACGACTGCTGTACGGCGGCCTCTGCAACACCGATCTCGAGCTCCAGCGCGGGTACTATGGCTTCCGCGGCACGCCTGGCCACGAGTTTGTTGGCCAGGTTGCCGATGCTGACACCCGTTCGCTGGTCGGCAAGCGAGTTGTTGGTGAGATCAACCTTAACTGTGGAAAGTGCAGCTGGTGCGAGCGCGGGCTTCCGAATCACTGCCCAAAACGTTCCGTACTCGGGATTGTGAAGCATCCCGGTGCGTTTCGGGAACTGCTCACGCTGCCAGAGCGAAATCTTCACGTCGTGCCGCGTGCGGTTGTCAACGAACACGCGGTTTTCACGGAACCCCTTGCGGCCGCATGCCGTATTCAGGAACAGTTGCGAATGCCGAAAGGCACCGCAGTTGCCGTGCTCGGAGATGGCAAGCTGGGTCTGCTGGTTGCCCAGGTTCTTCAGGCCGGTGGCGCCAGAGTGCATCAGTTCGGCCGGCACCGGCACAAGCTGGCGATCGCGGAGAAAGCGGGGGTGAGCGGGGAGGTCGTACAAGGTAAGCTGCCGGCCCGCCGTTATCCTGTGGTTGTGGAAGCGACGGGGTCGGCTGCTGGACTGAACGATGCAATTTCGCTTGCCGAGCCCTGCGGGACGGTGGTCATGAAATCGACCGTGCACGGTGAAGTCGGAATCGATACGGCGCCGGCCGTCGTGAATGAAATCACGCTGATGGGGTCCCGCTGCGGTCCTTTTGCGCCGGCGTTAAAACTCCTGGCATCGCGGCGCGTATATGTAGATGACATGATCCAGGACAGCATTCGGCTCGACTATGCGCCCCTGGCCTTCGAGCGGGCCGCACAGGCGGGCGTCCTCAAAGTCCTGATTCACCCCTGACACATGCGCATCCTTGTAGCCGATGATCAGCCGGCGATCACGGAAGCGGCACGGCTGCTTCTGAAAACGAGCGGTCACTCCGCGTTGACGGCCGAGAGTCCCGAAGCGGCCCTCAGGCTTGCTGTCTCCCAGGCTTTTGACCTTGTCCTGATGGACTTGAACTATGCTCGGGATACAACGTCAGGCAAGGAAGGACTGGACCTGCTTGCCGCATTGCGGGCGGCAGGGGTAAGTGCGCCTGTGATCGTGATGACCGCCTGGGGGTCGGTGGAACTCGCAGTCGAGGCCATGAGGCGCGGGGCCAGCGACTTCGTACAGAAGCCATGGGACAACGCCCTCCTGCTGGCTGCGATCGAGCGGCACGCTGCCCACGGGCGGAGCGCGCACTCCGAGCTCGAGATCGCGCGAAACGTGCAACGGAACCTGCTGCCGAAAACACGCCCTGAGTTTCCGGGCC
Source organism: Bryobacteraceae bacterium (assembly GCA_035633775.1). Classification (GTDB taxonomy): domain Bacteria; phylum Acidobacteriota; class Terriglobia; order Bryobacterales; family Bryobacteraceae; genus JAWXCM01. The sequence continues at coordinate 14,029 of DASQEG010000173.1, read as the reverse complement.
TCGACTACGCAGCGCGGTGCATTCCCGCACGTGCAATCGGCGGCGATTATTACGACTGGTTCGAGTTGGGGAACGGCGAGACGGCCTTTGTCCTCGCAGATGTCTGTGGCAAGGGCATTGGTGCGGCGCTGCTGATGGCGAACCTGCAGGCAACGCTCCGAACGCGCATCGAAACAGATCTGTCCGACCCGCCTGCCATGATCGGCGCGGTGAACCGTCAGTTTTGGGAAGCCAGCTTGCCGGAGCAGTTCGCGACGTTGCTGTTTCTGCGATACGACGCCACTGCACGGCGCCTGTCATGGGTAAACGCCGGGCACCCGGCGGGCATTCTCCAGCGTGCGGACGGAACGCTCTATCGCCTGGAGGCTACAGCCCTGCCGGTGGGCGCGTTTCGTGCCTGGAGTTCGACCGAATCGAACACGCCGTTCCTGCCTGGAGACCGGCTGCTCCTGTTCAGCGACGGTGTGGTGGAAGCCGGGGCGGACACGCGGGAGGAGTTTGGTGAGGAGCGGCTGCTGGCCGCTATGCAGGCCGACACGGCAGCAGCGATGGTGGACAGCGTCTGTACCTGTGTCGCGGCGTGGGACCACGTGGCACATGACGACTGCACCGTGCTGGCCGTTAAGAGCTGCTGAGCTATACCGCGGCGGGTTCCGAGTAGCAACGGTAGCCTTCACGGGACAGCCTCGCGGATGCGACTTCCGCACGCTTTCCGTGTAAAGCGAAGATCTGACACACCAGGTCGCAAACAGACTCGCAGCCGCGCTCGAAGAACACCAGAATCGACGGACCCGCGCCGCTGAGGGTACACCCAAGCAGACCCGGCGCTCGCAATCGCAGGATCTCGTCCAACCCAGGTACGAGGGCACCGCGATACGGCTGATGCATGCGATCTTCAAGGGCGGCGGGGAATGCTGCCGTCGTCCCTGAGACGAGCGCCGCCACAAGCAGTGCAGACCGCTGAACGTTAAAAACGGCATCCTCACGGCTATACGCGTCCGGTAAAACTGCGCGAGCGGTGGATGTCGGCAGGACGAAGTCGGGCACGACAACAGCCACGTCGTACCGATCGCTGATCTCTAGCCGAACGACACGCGCAACGCCGCCCGAATCGATCGCGCTGGCCACCATCGAACCGAGCACGCAGGCACCAACGTTGTCCGGATGCCCTTCGATGCGTGCGGCTTCGTCCAGGATTCGCGCCGGCTTCCACTGCAGTTGCAGCAGCGAGTCGGCGATTACTACGCCTGCCGTGAGTGCGGCTGCACTCGAACCCAGGCCGCGGCCCAGAGGAATCTCGTTGCATATCTCGAGCTCGACGGCCGGCAGCTCGGCCCCAACGTCGCGGGCGACCTGCAAAGCCGTCTGCCAAATAAGGTTCGACTCGTCCTGCGGAATTTCGGCGGTATCGCGGCCGGTACAGCGAATCTGGAGCTGCGCACTGCGGCGAAAACGGCAGGTCAGGTAGAGACTCAACGCCAACCCGAGAGCATCGAAACCAGGGCCGAGATTCGCGCTCGATGCCGGCACTCGAACCGTCGTAGTCATGCGATCAGACAGCGCGGGACTCGAGGGTGACCTTTTCGCCCCGACGGCAGGATTCATAAGCTGAGACCACAACCTCCAGCGCTCGATACCCGTCTTCGCCGGCAACCAGCGGGTTCGATCCGTCGCCGCAGGCGCGGGCAAAATCCTGAAACTGCCGTTCAAAAGGGACAGTGGAGATCGCCATCGGATCTGAAGCGCCCGACATAACACTGGACCGCAGCGGAGCAGGTTCCCCCGAATCGTCCTGAACGTCCCAGGTGGTCAGATTGTCACCCGTGATCACGGCGGTGCCCTTCGTACCGTGTATCTCCAAACGCTCCGAGTACCCGGGCCAGAAGGCCGTGGAAGCCTGGATCACCCCCGTCGCGCCATTCTCGTAACGCATCATGGTCGTGATCACATCTTCACTCTCGATCTTGTGCAGCGAGCCGAGCTGCCAGAATCCAAACAGCTCGCGAATCCCTCCGATCAGGTACAGGAGCACGTCCACCTGGTGCACCGCCTGGTTGATGAGGGCGCCGCCTCCTTCAGTCGCCCAGCTGCCCTTGATGGGCCTGCTGTAATACTCGGCCGAGCGCCACCACTTTACATATGCGTCGGCCTGAAGAATTTTCCCCAGCCGCCCGTCGGCAATCGCCTTCTTGAGAAACATCGTGGAATCGTCGAAACGATGCTGGCTGACCACTCCCAGCACAATGCCAGCCTGGCGGGCGGTCTCGACCATCTGGCGAGCACTGTCGAGATTGGTCGAGATCGGCTTCTGCACCTGCACGTGCTTCTTCGTCTCCGCGCAGATCTCAATCGGCTGCAGGCGGAAGTCCGGAAACGTGCACACGTCGACGTAGTCAACGCGCGGATGGCGGCAGACCTCCTCGTACGTGCGAACGAACTCCGCTCCCGTAGCATCAGCGAACTTGCGGCCATTGGCCTCACTGATGTCCGTGCATGCGGTGACTTCAAATCCGATGTTTTTGTAGGCCTGCGCGTGTTTCCAGGAAATCGCGCCCGTGCCGATGACTCCGACTCGCAATTAGTGATCTCCCCGGCTGCGGAATGAAACGAAAGTATAACAGGCACCTGTGTGCCAGCCCTTTTTACAATAGGGAAATGCAGCAGTTTCCCGCCGCCTGGATTGTGGGCTCCACCCGCATCGCGCCCGCGACCGTGCTGGCGCCCATGGCCGGCGTCACCGATACGATCTTTCGCCGCCTGATCCGCGATCAGGGCGGCTGCGGGCTGCTGATGACCGAATTCACCAGCTCCCATGGCGTGGTGCAGTCGCGTGCTGCAAGGCGCAAGACCTTCGCAATGCGGTATCTGACGTTTGAGCCGGAAGAGCACCCCATCTCAGCGCAGCTGTTCGGCTCCGATCCGAACGTCATCGCCGAGGCCGCGCGAATGTGCGAGGACATGGGCTTCGACTTCGTCGACATCAACTTCGGCTGTCCGGTCAACAAAGTGGTGAAGTGCAACGGCGGATCGGGCTTGCTTCGGGACCTGCCGCTGGTCCGCACCATTCTCGAGAAGGTGAAGGCGGGGCTCACGATCCCGCTGACGTGCAAGTTCCGCGCCGGCTGGAATGACCACGAGCTGGTGCACGTGGAGATGGCACGGCTGGCAGAAGACTGCGGACTTTCGGCAATCGCCCTGCATCCTCGGACTCGCGAACAGGGTTACAGCGGTCATGCGGACTGGACGAGGATCGCCGAAGTGAAGGCGGCAGTGCGCATCCCTGTCATCGGCAACGGCGATGTCGTGAAACCGGAGGATGCAGTGCGAATGGTGCAGACGACCGGCTGCGACGCCGTGATGATAGGCAGGGCCGCTTCCTACAATCCCTGGATCTTCCGCCAGATCTCGGAGTACATAGCCACGGGCGCGTACTTCACACCTGCTGAAACGGCCCGCTATCGGCTGATGCGGGGTTACTACAAGCTGCTGCTGGATGCGGCCGAACCGGACTGCGTCGGCAAAATGAAACAATTCGCCACCTACTTCACCCATGGAGTCCGCAACGGCTCGAAGCTGCGAGCGGCGATCTACAGCAGGAAGGATGCGGTGGAAATCCTCGATGCCGTGGAAGAGTTTTTCGAACGCGAGCTGGTGTCACCCGCTGCTGTCGATGAACGCTCCCAACCGGAATTTCCTGAGGAAACCTGCGGCGTCGAGGATGCTGCCGCTTGAAGAAGGTTCAGGTCATCACTGATGGGGCCTGCAAGGGAAACCCGGGCAGAGGCGGATGGGCAGCGGTACTTCGCTTCGGCAAGCATCGTAAGGAGCTGTGGGGTTCTGAACCGCAGACTACGAACAACCGCATGGAGCTCACCGCCGCTGTCCGTGGCCTTGAGGCGCTTAAGGAAGAGTGCGAGGTTGAGATCGTCACGGACTCGGAATACGTGAAGAACGGCATTACCCAGTGGATTCACGGGTGGAAGCGCAACGGCTGGAAAACGAGTGCGAAGAAGCCCGTTCTGAATCAGGATCTGTGGGAAGCCCTGGACCGGGAGACGAACCGGCATCGGATGAGTTGGACCTGGACCAAAGGTCATGCTGCGCACGACGACAACAACCGCGCTGACGAGCTTGCGTCGGAGGCGGCTGCAAAAGGCCTGTCGGGCTGCAAGACCTCGGTAGATCAGTAAGCCTTGTTACTGGTCAGAGCAGGGGCCGTCTCACCTGTTATGAAAGCCGCTGTCCGTGTGCTCCTGCTCTCCGTTGTGGTCACCGCTGCGCTGTCCGCACAGCGAAACGAAGTGTCGCTCCAATTTGGCGGGACACTCACTCAGAAACGGCAGATCAACGTTCCTCCGAATTTGCAGCAGTTCGTTAACGCTACCGCCCTGATCGAGGACAACGGGCTTGCTGCCGGACTTGTATACCGTCTTCGGTTGTGGCGGTCACCGTCGTTCGCCATCGGAGCGGAGCTACCGGTGTTCGTCGTGCAGGCGACAAACAATGAACTGATTCCGGCATCTGTCCGCGGCTTCTTCAGCAACACAAGCGGCGCCTCCGGGTTCTTCACCCCAGGAGCCTTCGTGCAGTTTCTGCCCGAATCAAGGGTGGTGCCGTTTGCGCTTTTTGGCGCCGGCTATGCCCGGGTACTGGAAGCACAGCTAACGACTCAGCCGCTGCGGGCGTACTTTGCCAACGAAGGCACCTGGGCTATCGGCTTTGGCGGCGGAGCAGATCTTCGCCTGTTCAGATTTCTTGCCATACGCGGCGAACTCCGCAATTTTCGCCATGGCGGAGGGTCTATTCTCGACGAACTGCCCGAGGTTGTTCGCCAAAGGAACACGTTGTTGTTGACCGGAGGGCTGGTTTTCCGGTTCTGAACGAAATGGTATAGTTACGTCGGATGTGTGTCAGGAACAAACGTTGGCACACAAAAATGATCCGATGAGGTTCGGGCGTTGACGCGATATTCGTGTTGCCCGAGGCAAAGTGAAGGGGGTTGTTTCTATGAGGAAGAGTACAGCAGCCGGGAGGCTGAGCACACCCGGTCTTCTGCTGATTTCTCTCGCATTTTCGGCTTTAGGGCAAGCAGCTGGCACGGCACACCTGGCAGGTGCGAACCGCGACTACGGCAAGCTGCCGCTGACCTTCGAGGAGAACCGGGGTCAGACGGATGCTCGTGTGAGATACATCTCGCGAGGTTCGGGGTACACGCTGTTTCTGACTCCCGAAGAGGCGCTGCTGCAGCTGACCGCGCTGGACGCGAAGCGGGCGGCGAGCACGACTTCCGTGCGAATGAGGTTCGTGGGGGCCGCGGCGGCCGATATTCACGCCTCGGGCCCCGTCAACACCCGAAGCACTTACTTCATTGGACAAAATCCGCAGACCTGGCTGGAGAGCGTCCAACACTTCAATACGGTTCATTACAAAGGGATGTACAAGGGCGTCGATGCCCTGTTCTACGGCAACCAGCGTGAGCTGGAGTACGACTTCGTCGTGGCTCCGGGCGCAGACCCGCGCCAGATCCGATTGAAGTTCGACGGCGTCAGCTCGATGTCCGTAGCTCCGGGCGGCGACCTCGTCCTTCATTCCGCCCTGGGCGAACTACGCCAGCTTCGGCCGGTTGTTTACCAGACGGTGAACGGCCAGCGCAAGCTGATCGCTGGCCGCTACCGCGTGAACGGTACGGAAGCGAGCTTTGAGCTCGGTCAGTACGATCGGAAGCTTCCGCTCGTCATTGATCCGGTGCTCGCCTGGTCGACATATCTTGGTGGCAGCTCGACAGAGACCCTCACCGGCGTGGCGGTGAATGCCGCTCGCGAGACCGTCGTCACGGGCTTCACCGCGTCGGCTGACTTTCCCGCGGCGCAGCGCTTCATCGGTGTAGCGCGCGGCGGCGCGTCGGACGCGTTTGTCACCAAGTATTCGACTGCGGGCAATACCGTCGTTTGGTCCGCCTTCATTGGAGGTGTCGGCGCCGATCAGGCCATGAGTATCGCCCTCGACGTCGACGGTGCCATCTATGTGTCGGGCCTGACCGACTCGGCCAACTTCCCACTCGCACCGACTACGGCGGGGACAAGGCCGATTCAGGACACGATCGGAGGCGCGCAGGACGCCTTCATGCTGAAGCTGAACCCTGAAGGCAGCGCGCTTGTCTACTCGACCTTTTTCGGCGGCTTCGGCAACGATGTGGCAAACGAAATTCGAGTCGACGCGAACAAGCAGGCAGCGGTGGCCGGCACCACGGCTTCGACCAACCTGAATGCCCGCGGCGGCCCGTTCGCGGTCAGCAGTGGCGGCTCCGATGCATGGGCTGCCAAGATAGCTGAGAACGGCCAGGGAATCGTCTGGAGCACGTACCTCGGCGGGAGCAACGCCGATTTCGGAAACAGCGTGGCGGTGGACAGCACTGGCGCCGTTTATGTTACCGGCTCGACGATGTCAATTGGCTTTCCCCGCACCACGGGCGTCGTGCAGCCGACCATCAGGTCAGTGAACTTCGCTGATGCCTTCGTCACGAAGATCAGTGCGACAGGGGCGCTCGTCTACTCCACGTATCTCGGCGGCGCTGTCTATGACGACGGTGTCAGCATTGCGGTGGACGCCAACCTGAATGCGGTTATCTTCGGCAACACCGAATCGGCAGATTTCCCCACAGCGGCGCCGAGTCAGGCGGCCAACGCAGGCGGCCGCGACACGTTCGTAGCCAAACTGAATCCCACCGCCAGCGCACTGGTGTTCTCCACTTTCCTCGGCGGTACCGGGGTGGAGAGCGCAGGCGAGGTGAGCCTCTTCGAGAACAGGCCTCACGTAATCGGCAGCACCGCCTCCACCAACTTCCCTGTCGCGAATGCCTATCAGACCGCCAACGCTGGCGCGGCCGACAGCTTCGTCACTGAGATGAGCGAGGCGGGTGCCCTTCGGTCCTCGACGTACTTCGGTGGAGCAGGGGATGATATCGGCCTGGCGCTCGCGCTGGATGGAGCGGGCAACATCTACTTCGGCGGCATCACAAACTCGTTCAATCTGCCCGTGCTGAACCAGGTGCAGACCACCTTGAACAACGTTCAGGACGGATTCGTGGCCAAGCTGTCGAATTGCGCAGTCACGCTTGCGCCACTGCGCGACGGTACTCCCGGAGCAGGATTCTCGAGCGCAGCAGCGACCGGTGCGATCACGATAACGGCCTCGGCGGATTGCGCGTGGGTGGCGCAGGTGCAACCCGGCGTGAACTGGATCGCTCTGAGCGGCACCACGTCCGGCGCGGGACCGGGCACTGTCACGTTTACCATCGCTCCGAATACGGCGGGGCCGCGTACCGCATACATCAACGTCGCTGGCGTACGGTTCAATATTGAGCAGCAGGGCGGCCCGGTTCAGGGAGGCGGCTGCGTATACCCGCTGCAGCCCTCGTTCTACATCGCGCCGGCTGGCGGCGTCGCAGGAACAGTGTCGATCAGCACGAACGGGCCCTGTGTGTGGACGGCATCGTCCAATGTCAAGTGGCTCCACGTACTGCCGCTGAGCGGAACGGCCAGCACCGAGGCTGGGTTTACCGTGTTCCCGAACTTTGGAACTCAGCCGCGAATTGGCGCTATCACCGTCACGAACGGTGCGTTCACGCAGACTTTCACGGTCACGCAGGCGTCGAGCGCGCTCACGCGCCAGCAGCGGTATATAACGCTGCTCTATCAGAACTTCCTCGGCCGCTACCCCCAGCAGCACGAGATTGATTTCTACACCAACCTCCTGGGTTCGACGCACACGGAGCTGGATCTCGCCACGAGCTTCTTCAATACTCCGGAGTTCAACCTCGGAGGACGGCTGATTGCAGCAGCGTATGTGACCCTGCTGAACCGCTTGCCGGACTTCAGCGGATGGCAGTTCAACCGCAACGCCCTCGTTACGGGACTGGTAAACCAGACCCAGCTTGTATCCAACTTCGTGAACTCACCGGAGTTCCAGCAGCGGTGGGGGACACTCAGCAATGAAGCGTTCGTTACGCTGTTGTACCAGCAGGTGTTGAGCCGGACTCCGCAACCGAGCGAGGTCACTTTCCACGCGAGCCGTCTGAACGCCGGGCTGGACACTCGTGGGAACGTCGCAACTGTGTTCCTCAGCTCACCGGAGTTTGTGGCCCGCGCCAATCAGCAAAGGCAGCTCACCGCGTATCTCCTGCACGCAACGTATCTGCAGCGGGATGCCTCTGCAGGGGAGATGTTGAGCCGCGAGACACAACTCGCGGATCCAAACGTGCCGCTGCAAACCATCATCCAGCAGTTCATTACGTCGCCTGAGTTCAACACTCAGCTGCAGTAGGATCTGCCGGCACAACACCACGTGTAGAGGCGGGCCGCTTCGGCGGTCCGCCTTTTCTGTTTGTGTAATTCAAGGTATACACTGGTCGCCATGGAACGCAGGGCTTTACTCCAGTCGGCCGTCACGGGTGTCAGTGCCGCGGTGCTGTCCAGCGGCGCGCAGGTGAAATCAGTGGAGCGCAAGGGCAGACTAAAGCAGTCGGCCTGCCGCTGGTGCTACAGCAAGATTCCCGCCGAAGATTTCGCGCGTGAATGTGCCCGGCTAGGCATACGGAGCGTCGATCTGGCGGCGCCTGAAGAATGGCCTGTGCTCAAGAAGTACGGCCTGGCACCGACCATGACAGGCGGCGGGACCACCATACCGGACGGCTTCAACCGCAAGGAGAACCACGAAGGCATCGCGACAAGATTTCGCGAGTCGGTGGACCGTGCCGCTGCCGCAGGTGCGCCGAGCATCATTGTTTTCTCCGGGAACCGCAAGGGCATGAGCGACGAAGAGGGCCTGGAGAACTGTGCCATCGGAGTGAAGAAGGTCATGCCTATGGCTGAGGACAAAGGCCTGCTCGTCTGCATGGAGCTGTTGAATAGCAAAGTGAACCACCCCGATTACATGTGCGACCGCACCAGGTGGGGTGTGGAGCTGGTGAAGCGGGTCGGCTCACCACAGTTCAAGCTGCTGTACGACATCTACCACATGCAGATCATGGAAGGCGATGTCATCCGTACCATGCGGGAAAACATTCAGTACATTGGGCACCTGCACACGGGCGGAAACCCGGGCCGCAACGAGATCGACGAGACTCAGGAGCTGAACTACAAAGCAATTTCGAAGGCGGTCGTTGATATGGGCTTTACCGGCTACTTCGCCCATGAGTTTATCCCGAAGCGCGATCCACTGAAGTCGCTGGCCGAAGCTGTCGACCTCTGCGACGTTTAGGGTCGTTAGAACATCCGCCATAAGGAGTCCATGGGCTTGGCAAGCTTGAAAGTGCGGTACCAGGCACAAAGCGGGTAAAGAGCAACGACTACGAGCAGCCAGACCAGCCAAGCGCCTTCCAGTGAGGCTGGTGTTCGGAAGAACAGGAAGGCGCACGCCGTAAGCACCAGGAAGTGCATCACATAGAAGAAAAGCGGCGCCTGCCCGAACACGATAAGGGGCGACCGGCTGCTCGTAACGGCATGCGGAAGCCGCGCCAGGACAGCCAGCAGCACGAGATCGAACCCGACCGCCAGAGTCCAAAAAACCAGTGAAGGCGGGTACTTAACATTGTTCAGGAACTCAATCCAGCCCGAGTCGCGGGGTAAGCGGATGTTGCCCCACGCCCCGGTGGCGCGGAGCGTAAGGGCAAGCGCAACAAGCGCGGCACCAACCAGCCAAACGCGCCTGCTTGCGCTTTCGGGGTTTCGCCGCCACCAGTACCCGAAGTACATCCCGGAAGCGGCGACGGCTAGCCAGGGAATCACGGGATAGACAACGACAATGCCGTCCGACATGCCAGCCGTGAGCATCAATGTGGCCCACCAGGGCCCTGGGCGGCCGGACACCGGCAGCATCGAATGGGTGACGACCGTGCAAAGTGCGGCAACAGCAAGCCACATCCACGGACGAAGCCTCAGCAGCAACGCGCAGACGATCATCACCAGCCCCAGTCCGGCGAGGGTCACGAAAAACCAGACGGGCGCCGATCCATCGTTCGGAGGTGGGGCGGTGATGCGGTTAAGGCTGACGTCGGCGCGCGGCAGCGCACCGTTCAGGACGACCAGGGGCATCTCGATTGCCTGAGCCAGAACGAAGATAATCACGCCACGGAGCAGGACACGTCTTACAGCCGGGGCAGTTGATTTCCCATCCTCAATGTATTTGGCTGCGTACCAGTAGATACCGGCGCCCATGAGGAAGAAGAACCCAGGCGCGCACGGGTGCGTCACCAGGCGAGTCAGGAATGGAAAAGCCGAATCGTAGGCGCTCATCGCTCCCGCCCAGAACTCGCTCGCATGTTGTCTTGCGATGAGTCCGCTGGCGTGATCGATCGCCATGAGAATCATGATCGTGCCCCGGAGGGCATCGATGGCGTCATAGCGGCCGGAGCTGTTCATAAACTGGCGGTGGACATGGCCTCTGCGCCGGACGCGGCGGCAGCAAGCAGCATCGGCGGAATACGAAGCGCTGGCATGGTCTTTTTATCTTAGGATCGTCGCGACACTGCTGTATCATAGCTGCTCGTGCTGACCCGACCGTCCCTTGCCGCCAGGGTGACCATGTTCGCGCTGGCTTCTTTCGCTTCTCAGATCACTGCCGTTGCCGGAGACCACTATCCACCTTCTGACGCGAGGGGCGGGTGGAGAACGATTACGGATCCCGCGAAGGTCCGAAAGCAAACCGGCATCGATGTCGGCAAACTCGATGAGGCATTTCAATACGCTCAGCAAACCAGCCAGCACGGCGGCCTTCTCGTAGTACGTCACGGCCACCTGATCTACGAACGGTACTTCGGCCGCGGGCACCGGGAGGCATTGCCTGAGCTTGCCTCATGCGGTAAGGCATTCACGAGCCTTGCGGTCGGCATCATGCTGAAGGAGAAAGCGGATCAGTTCCCTCATGCGCTCGATGAGAAGGTGTACAGCGCAAGATATCTTCCTCACGAGTACTTCCCTGTCGACGACCCGCGCAAAGGGGAGATCACGCTCGGACAGCTCCTTGCAATGTCGGCGGGCATTCGCGGAACCAATCCTGTGTATGTCAAAGGAGCGCGGCAGACCTGGGACGACCCGACGGTCGACAACGGTCCGTGGTCGACGACAGACGACTTCGCCATGCGCCAGTCGCTTTGGTGCGCACCCGGCGAGTGCTACTCGTACTCAACTTCCTCCAGTCACCTGCCGGCGATGATTGTTCGGCGCGTCACGGGCATGGAGATGGAAGACTATCTGCGGCAGCGGCTGGCGGAGCCGCTCGGTTTCGGTACATGGGGATACGCGATGTATCGGCCTAAGTTGAAGAGCGGGATCGATGCGAATGGGCGCATGCTGCACACGCCAGGGGGCGGAAGCATCGCCGTCCGCTCCACGGACATGCTGCGCTTCGGGTACCTTTTGCTGCGTCAGGGAAAGTGGCGGAACCAGCAGATTGTACCGGCGGAGTTCATCAAGCTGTGCGGCCGGACAACTAAGTACAACCCGCATTACAGCCATAGCTTCAACTTCAACGTGAACGATGACGGACATGTACCGGATGTTCCCCGCGATGCCTACTGGAAAGGAGGAGCCGGCGGCTACGCTATCTATGTCGTTCCGTCGCTTGATCTTGTCGTGTACAAGATGGGCGGCAATGAAGGGCAGTATGACCCGGCCCTTACTCGCTTGCCCGTGCGCTATACGTACGACGGCTCGCGAGCGAACTGGAAGCCTGCTGACGCGAAGGTGATAGGCGATGCAACCACTAAGACCCTGCAGATGGTGATTGCCGCAATCGCAAAGTTGTAATCGCGGGCAGCGCTGAGACGTCGATTAGGCGGAGGGGAAGCCCAATGAGACGTTCTTTGTTCCTGGTCATGATTGCAGCTGCTGTTGGATCCTCGGCGAGTGCACAATCAAGGCAATCGATGAATGCCAGTATTCGCGGGGGTGGCGGTGATGAAGGCAAATGCACGATTGAGGTAGAGGTGGACGGGGTTGCTGAGGTTGAGGTGCGCGGGGATCGCGCTTCCATCCACACACTCCAGGGTCAACCGTCCGTGTTTCGCCGGTTTGAGTGCAACTCGGTATTGCCGCGGAACCCATCGGATTTCCGTTTCAAAGGTGTCGATGGTCGCGGGCAGGTCGACCTTGTCCGGGATCCTGGCAGCGGCGGCGCTGCCGTGATTCGCATCGTCGACTCCAAGGGTGGCAGGGAAGGCTATACGTTCGATCTCGAATGGCGAGGCGGCGGCGGTTATAACGACGGCTACCGGAACGATCGTCCGTTCGGCAATGACCGGCGAAGTGGGCGCGTTGACGACAGGCGCAACGGGCGTGCCGACGACAGGTACGATCGCTTCAGTGTCGATGATTCAGTCGGTGCCTGTCAGGACGCGGTTCGTGCGGAGGCCCGTCGAGAGTACGGTGTTCGCAATCCCAGGTTCCGCTCGATGGACAGGAATGACGCTCGAGGCAATCGTGATCGCGTGCTGGGCGAATTCGAGGATCAGCGCGGCGATCTGTACGAATATGCGTGCACTGTGAATGCGGCGAACGGCGACGTACGCCGTGTCAACGTGCGCAGACGTTAACCTGTATCTTTCTGCTGACAGAGGCTCGTGCCGTGCCATCGGCGCGAGCCTTTTTCTTTTGCGACTGGTCGTTGTCTCCTCTTTACATCCTACATGTGTGCTAAGCTGACTCATCTAAGCAGCCCACAGGAGAGGTGAGATGGACGACAGCAAATCGGAGATTCTGCAAGGCACCCTTGATCTGATGGTTTTGAAGACGCTGGACGTCATGGGGCCTCTGCATGGCTTTGGAATCGCACGCCGAATTGAGCAGATTGGCGAGGCGGCGCTGAAGGTAAATCAGGGAACCATCTATCTGTGCCTCGTCCGTCTGGTTCAGAAGAAGTGGATCACTGCCGAGTGGGGCACCTCGGATAACAATCGCCGGGCGAAGTTCTACTCCATCTCCAAAGCAGGCCGCAAGCAGTTGAAGGCTGAACAGGAGAACTGGGAACGGATCGCCGGGGTCATCGGGCGACTTCTCGCGTCGGGGGAGAGGCAGTAGCCATGAAAGCGCAACTGCACCACTTGATCTCGCGCGTTCGTGCGCTTTTTCAGACCCGCGCCGATGATCGCGAGTTCGACGATGAGCTGGCGACGCATCTCGAGATGCTTGAGGCGGAGAAGAGGCGTAACGGCATGAGTGCTGACGAGGCGCGCCGCGCCGCGCGTCTGGAGATTGGCGCCGTGACACAACTGCGAGAAGCGCATCGCGAGGTCCGCACGGTGCCGCTGGTAGACACGTTGAGCAAGGATCTGCAGTACACCTTCCGTACCCTGCGCCGCGAATCGAGCTTTGCAGTGTTTTCGGTGCTCATTCTCGGCCTCGGCATCGCGGCCTGCTCCACAGTGTTCACCGCGGTGAATACGCTGCTTTTGCGTGATCTGCCCTTCCATGAACCGGACCGTCTGATCTGGATGGCGACGCAGGCCGACGACGGCATAGCCGAATGGCGGCTGCAGGTGAATCACGTTCTCGATCTGCGCCGGCAGTCCACATCGTTCGCAGATCTTGCCGGATACTACGGCTACTTCGGCAAGGGTGACCGTGTGCTTACCGGGTCCGGCGAACCTGAGCGCGTGACGATTGTCCCCGTTACGGAGAACTTCTTCAGCCTGCTTGGAGTGAAGCCCCTCATTGGGCGGTGGTTCACTCCGGAAGAATGCAAATTCAACGGACCCTCCGCTGCCATTCTGAGCCACGCATTCTGGACGCGGCGGTTCGGTGCGGATCCTGCGATCGTGGGCCGCAGCCTTCGCCTGAATGATCGATCCGTCACAATCACGGGAGTCTTGCCCGCGTCGTTCGACTTCGCAACTGTGTTCGAGCCCGGCACGCGCGTCGACATGTTCTCTCCGTACCCGATGAGCGAGGAGACGAATCGAACGGGGAACTCGCTCGCCATCGTTGGACGACTTAAACCGGGAGTGAGCGTGGAGGCTGCGCGGGCCAAGGCGACC
>DASQEG010000172.1:0-18910 GCA_035633775.1 Bryobacteraceae bacterium | reverse complement strand
GGTGTAGCTGTAGTAGAAAACGGAAAACAGCCAGCCGAGATCGGCATTGTTCAGGCCCAGCTCGGATTGCATCAGCGGCGCCAGAATGCTCAGAGTCTGGCGGTCGAGATAGTTCAGCGTTGTCGCCACAAACAGCAGCAGGCAAAGAATCCAGCGGCTTGGAATGGCGCGCAACGCGTTCAGGATCGTATCACGACTGGAAAGGAAACATAGCTTCCACCAGTGGCAGACCGCGCACTTCGATCCGCTTGAGGTCAGCCGACCCGACGCCGAGAGACTCGGCAAGCAGCAGGGTGTTGTCGCAATCGACGAAGGGTGCTGTTCCCTTTTGGGCGCGCGGGTCGTAGCCCATTGCGGCCGTTGCAACAGTGTCCGTGGTCACAGGGTTCGTGCCCAGGATCAGCAGCCCCGGCTGCACGTAGCGCAGTCCTCGTATCCACGGGCCCTCACCGCCGGCAATGGTTTCGACACCATCGATAAAGGAGATACCGATGGGACGCGCTGCCGCAAGCTCCGCCGTGATACGCGGCATGCGGTACCCGGGCTGCCGGGGCGACTGTGAATCGGTCTCGCTAAGCGCCGACTTCGAAGGCTGCCTCTCGCCCAGATGACACGTCTTCACCCGGCCTTTGGTGGGTGACTCGTTCGGCTCGTCGAGGCCCGCATCGTCGCCGTAAACTGACGCTGGCGTGATGCCGAAGCAATTTTTCATCGCCAGGGTCACGCCGCAGGTGGCGTGATTTTTCAGTTTCGCCATGGACAAGAAGACGTCGGTGTCCTCGTAGGCCCGGTTCAGGTCATACGCGGCGAAGATGTGGGCCCGGCCCGGCACCTTGACTCGTGAATAGGTCTTATGCGCGCCGCGGGCATTTGTATTTACGAACTCGACCGCCGGTGCTGCGCTCTGCAGCGACCGAACGTTCCACCCGCTGTCGAGCATGTACTCCTCGAGCGGCCCGGCTGTGCCCCAGCAGCTCTCGACGAGGCGAACTCGCCTCGCCCCGGCTCTGCCCATCAGATGCACCATGGCGCCGACGGTTTTTGGGTGAGAGTAGTGAGTCACGCCAAGCGGCTTGCCCTGGAAGCGCAGACCCGGGCTGCCCGTCAGATTCAGCTTGACAGTCACCGTCTTGCCCTTCACCAGCGGCTCCAGTCCGCCCAACTGATCGAACATGCCTGAGAGTATGCCCGTCAGGTCCTCAGAATACGAGCGGCATCGAGCAATCGAGACGGGCGGGGCAGGGACTGCCGCAGCCGGCAAAAGAGCTGGGGCCGATGCTACGGCCATCCATTCGCGGCGCGTCATTCAACCAGTTTAGCTGTGCTCGCTGGAAATTGCTCTTGCCCCGCAAATCGGGACCGATAAGCCGGGTGAAGATATGCAGCACGATAACGCCGCAGTTCCTGCCCTGATCATCGCTGGCGACCCGGTTCTCGCCGCAGTGCTTTCGAGCGACCTTGAGCTCGGCGGATTTCTGCCCGTGTACTTGGGTCCGCACTGCCCGGCAACGGCTGAGTTGAAAAGCGTGGTCGCCCAGTACTCCCCCGGTCTCGTCGTCACAGGACTCCAGAATGCGACAGAGGCCGGCTCCGTCGCCCGTAAAGTTGCGGCTGTCGATGGCAGGCTGCCTGTTGTCGCAGTGGGACGGGGCTACAGTCCCGCATCGATCCAGGAGATCCTCGACGCGGGTGTCAGCGAGTACCTGGCGTGGCCGCTTGAGCCATCCTGCCTCGCAGCGTGTCTCGACCGGGCGCGTGCCTCCCGACCCTCCAGTACGGTGGGCGCACTGTACGCTTTTGTCCCTGCAAAGGCCGGCTCCGGAGCGTCAACGCTGGCCCTGAATGCCGCAGTTGCTCTTGGGCATATAGTCAGGCCGCTGCTGCTGGCCGATTTCGATTTCACGGGCGGCACCACAACGATGCTTTTGTCCTCCAGCTGCGCTCCGCAGGCCGTCCGAGCGCTTCGATGCTCGTCAACGCGATTTGACCTGAGCTGGCGCGAGCAGGTCGCCTGCTATGGCGAGATCGACATGCTGCCCTCCGGGCCCTTCGATCCCGAAGCGAAGCCGGATCAGGGCGTCATCGGCCGGCTGCTGGCCGATGCCCGTCAGCGGTATCGTTCCATCTGCGCCGACCTGAGCGGCAACTTCGAACCTCATTCGCTGGAAACCATCGGCAGCGCATCAGCTGTGTTCCTCGTCTGTACGCCGGATCCTGCGGCTTTGGTCCTGGCGCGTGAAAAATTCCGGTGGCTGCAGAAGCGGATCGGAGCCAGCGCTGTACGACTCCTGCTGAACCGCCATTCCCGCCGCTCCATGAGCATCTCCGAGGTCGAGGACTTCGTCGGGACTACCGTTGACTTCACGTTTCCGAACGACTTCAACAGCGTGGCGCGCTCTGTGATGCAGGGGGCTCCCGTGCCTGCGAACTCGGACCTGGGCAAAGCAGTTCGTATCTTCGCGGACCGCCTTGCGGATCGCTCGGCCGCTACCATGCTGCCGCTTGCTGCAGCGAGCTGAGGGAGCGCGCCGCTACAATAGCATCCATGGCGGCACTGGTCAGCATTGAAGGCAACGCAGCGGGCGGTCCCTCGCTCGATTCCGGCCAGCTCCTCCAGAAGCAGGAGAAGCTGTTCGGGGTTCTGCGGAATCTCGGGCACGTTCTCATCGCCTATTCGGGGGGAACAGATTCGGCTTACCTCGCGTGGGCCGCTTCCCGGGTGCTCGGCGACCGCGCGACGGCCGTAACTGCAGACTCAGCCTCTATGCCCGAGTCTCACAAGACCGACGCGGAAGCCTTCGCACGAGAGCATGGGATTCGCCACGAGTACATTCCTACTTTCGAGTTCGACAATCCGGACTACGTCGTCAATAACCCCGATCGTTGCTTCCACTGTAAAGACGAGCTGTTCAAAAGGCTCGAGGAGTTCGGGACGACTCGCGGTATGGCTCAGATCATCTACGGTGTCAACAAGGATGACCTGGGCGACTACCGTCCGGGACAGAACGCCGCCAAGCTCCACCAGGTGAAGGCACCACTGGTGGAAGCCGACCTGACCAAGGCGGAGATCCGTGAGTTGTCGCGCATGGCGGGGCTTTCGGTTTGGGACCGCCCCGCTTCGGCGTGCCTCAGCTCGCGAATCCCTTACGGCACCCCAGTGACTCCTGAAACCGTCCGCACTGTCGATCGCGGCGAGGAGGCCATCCGGCGACTTGGGTTCCGGCAGTTCCGCGTCCGCTTTCACGGCGAATTGGTGCGCGTCGAGATCGACCGGGAGGAATTGTCCCGCGCGCTGACGATTGAGATGGCCGATGCACTCACCGGAATCTTTAAGGAGCTGGGCTTCCTGTACGTGACGCTGGATCTGCAGGGCTACCGGCAGGGGGCAATGAACGAGGTTTTGAAGCTGCAGTCGAAGGCCTGATCAGGTTCGCTTCATCCGCCGTGCCATGTGAACGGATCCTGCACGGACGAGCGCACTCGGCAGGAGCTTGAGCGCAGCGACAACCGCCTTGTACTGCCAACCAGGGACCACAAAAAGGTCACCTCGATCAAGGCCGGCGAGTGAGGCAGCAACCACCTGTTCAGCAGTCGACCACAACGACCGCGGAATCAGACTTCGGTCCATCGGCATCACATCGTGAAACTCTGAGTACGTAAAGCCAGGGCACAACGCCTGCACCCTGACTTGTGATCCGCGCGTTCGGAGATCCAGATAAATTCCTTCGGTGAAGTTATTCATCCAGTGTTTGGTTGCATTGTAGCTGACGCTGCCCGGACTGGAAGTGAAACCGGCAACCGAGGAGACGTTGATTACCGATCCTCCATCGCGCGGCACCATGTTGCGCAACGCGGCATGCGTTAACCGAAGCGGTGCGGTCACGTGCAGCCTGTGCATACGCTCGTGGTCGTTCACGTCGGCATCGCTGAATTTTCCCTGAATGCCGAACCCTGCATTGTTCACCAGAAGGCTGAAATGCGGATCAGAGGCAACACGACTCTCGACAAGCCGCAGCTGTTCATCGTCGACCAGATCAGCCGGCAACACCTCGGAGCCGCCTCCGATTTCGGCGGCGAGCTTCTCCAGGCGGTCGCGCCTGCGTGCTACCAGCACGACAGAGTAACCGCGCAACGTCAGGGCTCGCGCAAAGGCGGCACCGATTCCACTGGACGCGCCAGTAACCAGCGCCGTACCGGCCGGTGTCGTCAGCGAAGCCTCCAGCGGCCGTCTTCAAAGTCGGCGATGTCCTCCGACCACGGCCCGAACTTGGACGCCATCTGACCGCCGTCAACAACGAGCGTTGTTCCGGTGATGAACGAAGCATCGTCCGACGCAAGGAACAGCACTGCAGCGCCAACTTCGTCTGGCTCGCCTCCGCGACCGAGTGGGATGTGCCGGAAGTAATCGCGCAGCAAATGCGGATTGTCGAAGTGGCCCTGGGTCAGACGTGTGCGGATCAGGCCGGGGCAGACCGCGTTCACTCGTATTCCGTAGATGCCCAACTCGTTTGCCGCGGTTCGCACAAGGCCCAGCAGCCCCGCCTTGCTGGCGTTGTATGCAGTAAGGTCGCCTTCACCATCGAATGAGTTGGTGGAGGCCGTGACAACGATCGAGCCGCCACGTCCGCCTGCCTTCATGCCTGCGGCCACGGCGCGCAACGTACGAAATGCTGCAGTGAGGTTCAACTGCAGAGTTTGGTTCCAGTCCTCATCCGTCGTCGACAGCAGCTTCGCAGGACGCACCATCCCGGCGTTGATCGCCGCAACTTCGACGGCTCCAGCGTGCTGCAATCCCTGCTCCAGTTGCTCGAGATGCGTTACGTCCGTGCGGACAAAACTTAGGCCCTCAGTCTGTGTTGGAGGTTCCTGATCGAGGACGAAGACCTGAGCGCCCGCGCCGGCGAAGCGGCGGGCGCATGCCAGCCCGATGCCGTTTGAGCCGCCCGTCACCACTGCTGTCTTGCCCTGAAGGTTCATGGTGATCACTTGTCCTGCACAGGGAATGTTAGAACCACAGACGAACTTTCCATACGCATCTCGCCGCCATTCTCGCGCAAAATCTGGCGCGCCATGAAGAGGCTCCAGTTTGCGGCGCGAATGCGGCCGCTTCGCTCCGCGAACCCGGGATCGAAGATAGCCTGTGTTTCCGAGGCGTCCAGTTGCGAGCCGATGCCCACGAATCGGACTTCCACCTCCCGGCCCTTTGTCCTGGTGACAACTTCAACGGGCTCCGTGCTCCGGCCCTCTACGGCTGAGCCAAGGACGTTCGAGAAGATCGCGCTTACCTGCTGTGGCTTACATGTGATTGCAGGCAGATCGCTAAGCTTCAGCTGAACTTCGCGTCCTCGTAACCTCGACTCGGATTCCAGCAGGTACACGACATCCTTCAGCAGCGTATTGAGATCCACCGACAGCACCTCGGCACGATCCAGGTTCGTGACCCGCTGCATACGCTGTACTACCTGCTGCAGCCGGCTAGCTGCGTCCCGTGCCGACTGTCGAACCTGCTCCTCAAGTGCTGCGATGCGCTCCATCTGCTCAGGCGCTGCAGTCTGTCGTCTTGAGGCTAAGGCCGAGAGCGTGTCAATAGAGCTTTTCAGTGCACCGACCGGCGTGTTCAGCTCATGACTCAGGGTAGCCGCCATGCGGCTGGTTGTTGCGGCGCTCTGAGCTACAAATCTCCTTATCTCGGCGCGCGACAACTCGCGTGAAGCATCCAGCTGGCTGCTGTGGGCGAGGTGGAGTTTCCAGTTGCGCGTGTAGTTGACATAGGCCAGCGCTGTTCCCAGCCCGGAGATCAGCAGCAGAGAGATCAGTACAAACCAGTCCGGCAGGATGCCATGCCACGCGATCGAGCCGAGGTATGCAGCAGTCAGCCACGCACCCAGCCCGAGCGCCTGAAGCGGCTGCAAAGGTAAGGCGACGAGTGCAATCATCAGACTGATTGCGGCCTGTCCTGTGATGTTGCGCGACGCTGACGGATCCGCGGCAGTTCGGAGCAGCGACACGTTCATAAGAATCAGTGAGAGCAGGGTGACCGAGACGATGCCAACTGTCCGTGCCCAAATGCCCGGCCTGGCGCGACGGCCAAGGATGATGCACAGCACGCAGATGGGGATCACCGCGACGCCAACCGTCAGCCGCGCGGCCCAAAAGATTGTGGGCAGAAACAGGCGGGTTGAGGCCGCCATGAAGCCAACTACCGCGAGAAAGCCGATGCCGATGATCCGTAGGCCTCGTGTGCTCTCAAGCTGGATCTGTAGACCGAAGTCTCTGTCCTGCTCGGCTTCACTCTGCCGCAAAGCATGGAGAAGCCGACCGGCGTTCATGAACTCATTGTGCGCCAGCGCTTCGCGCTGCTTCTAGCGGCGGAGACCGCGAAAGATCTTCGTGGCCGCCAGTGCCGATCCCAGCACCCCGCCCAGCATGCCCGACCCCTTACCCTCCGAGCCCGCATTGCCCCATGCCGCGCTTCCCGGCAGGTTCGATGTCGCCACGGCTGTCTTCGGGGCCTTGTCGATGTGCCCTGGCTCCTTGCTGCCACGCTTCTGCAGTGGATCCGTCCCGTGCACCTCGGAGTAGACCTGAGTGAACTCGGCTCCAAAGAAGAAGATCTGTGCCGAGTAGTAGACCCAGACGAGAACGATCACGAGTGAGCCAGCGGCTCCGTACGTTGAGCCGAAACTAGCTTTCCCGAGGTAAAGCCCAATCAGCAGCTTGCCGAGACTGAACAGGATCGAGGTGAAGATGGCCCCGGGCACTACGTCGTTCCACGAGAGATGAACATCTGGCAGGTAACGGAAGAGTACGGCGAATACGCCGGCTGTGACCACCATACCGCCGACGAACGTGAGCAGATGGAGGACTCCCTCAGGAAGCGGGAGCGCACGGGAGACGATGCTGCCCGCCGCTGCGACCGCTGAAGTAACCGCAAGAGAGACCAACAGCAGAAACCCTGCGCCGAGAATCACGCCGAGTGCCTTCGATCGCTCCTTCACCATACCTTTGATTCCTTCGGCCGAACTTGCCTTACGGTCCCAAACGATGTTCAGGGAAGACGTGAGCTCGGACGCAACGGAGGAAGCACCGAAAACCAAGGTGAGAAAGCCGATGATGGAGGCCAGAATCCCCGATCCAGGCTTACTGGCGTTTTGGACCATTCCTTCTATGGCCTTGGCGCCTTCGGAACCGACCATCCCCTGGATTTCGGTAAATAGTTGTCCGGACGCAGCCTCCTGTCCGAAGATCAGACCGGCAAGCGCGATCATGAGAATCAACAGCGGCGCGAGCGAAAGCGTGGTGTAGTAGGCCAGCGCGGCTCCGAGTCGAGGTGCTTCGTCCTCGTTCCATTCGGTCCAGGCGCGCATCAGCAGACTCTTCACATCTGCAAAGCTACGAAACGGCAGTGCGGCGCTCCTCATGGTCATCGGCGAACCTCCGCTTCTGGGACGCAGTCCTGCACCGGCGTGTTTCCTCGGCAGAGTGCTGAGAAACTGGGGAGATATGAACCGCAGAAGCTTTCTGGGCGGAGCCGTCGCCGTTCCGCTGGCCGTCGCGCAGGGTCTGCCGCTGCCCTCGTCCGGAATCCGCCTCGGCATCGACGCGTACTCGATTCGCGGCCTGAACTGGAAGGCCCTGCAGCTGGTTGAGTACGCATCTTCGCTAAAGCTGGACGTTCTGCAGTTCTCGAATCTCGGCTCGTTCGAAAGTCTGGACCCCGCTCACCTGCAGAAAGTTCGCGAGGCCGCTGCAGGGGCCAGAATCGGCCTCGAACTCGGCCTCGGTTCCATTTGCGAGACCAGCACCAGTTGGCGACCTACCGCAGGCTTGCCAACGCCGATCGATTACCTGAGGAAGGGGATCGAAGTCGCCAGCGCACTCGGCGCGCCGAA
Source organism: Bryobacteraceae bacterium (assembly GCA_035633775.1). GTDB lineage: Bacteria > Acidobacteriota > Terriglobia > Bryobacterales > Bryobacteraceae > JAWXCM01. Next base: position 11,018 of record DASQEG010000172.1, on the reverse strand, counting down.
CATCAAGGCCTATCTGGGAGCGTCCCCCGACCGGTTGACACCGGTACCACTTGCGCGTCATATCGACGAGACGCTGAAGACGCTTAAGGCCGTGCGTTCGCTCGCTGTAGATAAGGGCGTGAAGATTGCGATGGAGAACCACAGTGGAGATCTTCAGGCGCGCGAGTTGCGAGACCTGATTGAGGCAGCAGGCAAAGACTGGGTGGGATGCAACCTCGATTCCGGCAACCCGATGCTGAGCATCGAGGAACCGCAGTTCGTTCTGGAGATGCTCGGACCGTACACGCTCACCACGCACATAAGGGATTCCGTCATCTTCGAGCATCCGCGGGGAGCTGCATGGCAATGGGTCGCGCTGGGCGATGGCTGTGCCGTGGACTGGGCGCGGTTCGTCACCACATTCCAAAAGCTCTGTCCGAACGCGCCATTTCTGTTGGAGAACATCACGGGCCGCCCGCCGCGCGTGACACCGTACCATGACCCTGAGTTCTGGAAAGCGTTCCCGAACGCTCGCGCTGCCGACTTCGCCGGGTTCGTGCGTCTGGCCCGTGAAGGAAGGCCGCTGATGACGCAAATGGTGATCGGGGAAGGCGTGGGCACCGTACCTGAGGAGTACAGGGCGGCACTGGTGCAACAGCAGCGTTATGACTTTGAGCGCGGCATCGCCTTCGCGCAAAAACAGCTTGGTCTCGGGGTGAACTGCCGGGCGGGGTAGAGGAAGGGGAGTGGTGGACCCGAGTAGACTCGAACTACCGACCTCTTCCGTGTCAAGGAAGCGCTCTAACCAACTGAGCTACGGGTCCGGAACTCCGACTATACCACGCATTTCCCCGTGATTGTTGCGAAACCGCCATCGCCGGGCGGCAGTCCACAAAGCGGGAAACAATCATGGGCAAGATTCCAGCAGATCCTAAACAGGAACAGAGCAAGAAGAAGGCAGCCAAGCTCGCCAACCCGAATACCCGTGGCAAGAATGCTGCCGGACAGACCAATGGACAGTTCGAGCAGGATGTAAAGCGGCGCGCCGGCCAGTTCACCCAGGCCGGAGAAGCTCCGATCATGAAGAAGTAGTCCGCAGGCACGCGCGAACCGGAAGCGCTACGATGCAGACGGATGACCGAATCTGCTATACGCTTCCGGGCACGCTATGCCGAAACCGACCAGATGGGCATAGTCCATCACGCCGTCTATCTCAGCTGGATGGAAATGGGCCGCGTCGAACTCTGCCGTGAGCTTGGTGTGCGGTATCGGGACATGGAAGCGCAGGATGGCATTCTACTGACCGTGGCCGAAGCGAAGGTCCGCTACATGGCTCCGGCCCGGTTTGACGATCTGGTCGAGGTGCTCACCACAACCGCTCGCAGCACTCCCCGCTTACTCGAGTTCTCATACCGGATCAGCAATGCTGAAACTCAGCAGGTACTGGCCGAAGGCAGCACCACACATATTTACTGCGGTAGAAACCTGCGGCCCTGCAAGCTGCCGGAGCGATATCACGAGAATTTCGAAGTCCGTCAGCGTTCACATGCTGACAACCTGGAAGGTGAACCGCTCGGGCGGAAGTGAGGACACCGGAGACGGTGCCATCTCCGACCACTTCTGGTAAGCAGTCTCCGCAACGGTCGAGTTGAGGTAGAACAGGAACTGGTTCGAGAAGCAGCTGATCGGCGGCGGCTGACGAAATGTGAGACGCAGGCCAACCGCTTTTTCAAGACTCACTCCCGCCGTATGTACCTCTTTGTCGGAGAGTAGCGTGACGAAGCTACACCGGCTTGCATGCGGCCATACGTCCGGTCGTAGTACGTTCCGCAACTCGCGTGAGTAATGAAATGTCGTTTCGCACTGGCGGATCCACTCAAGAATCCCATTACCCCAGTTCCAGGTCGTAACGAACGAAAGGTACTGTTCCACCAGGTTGATTGCGAGGTCCATGCTGCGACGCTCGAACTCGACAGCAGGATCAGCTACCGCACCATCGGCAATCATGTCATCGGTTTGCACGATCTGCCCGGCCATCTCCATCACGCGATCGAGTCGCTTTACGCGGGGAGAGCAGCGTACCAGCAGAGGTGGCAGCTCGTGCTTCATGTCGCCCGGAATCTCAACGAATCGTCTGCTTCCAACGATGTCCATACACCCTCACTTCGCCTGTGACATGTCGACAAACACGGTCGTTGTTGTTCTCGCCATGCTGCCACAGAAGACGCTCTTTGAGCAAGACCCGTTACGTTTGGGTTAGCTGGTCCAGCGCGTTTCGCATGCTACCATCGCACTTCTTTGTCATGAAGCAGGCGCGCACCCCGGCTGCGATCTTCGTCGATTTTGAGAACGTCTATTACTTCCTGCGGAACCACACGTCCAGCCGGTACGATGCCAGCGACACCGTCGTCGATCTGATTCAGCGGCTCAGGCAACACCTGGTTGACAAGTATGACGAGCAGGCAATCAGCCTCGATGCATACGCGGACTTCGAACGCATCGAGGAGAACGCACAGAGCGCACTCTACCTGCGGGGCGTGGAAACGCACAACGTCCTCGGCACGGAGCACAAGAACGCGGCGGACATGAAGCTCTGCATCGGAGTGATGGAGACGCTGTACACGCGCCAGGAGATTGAAAGCTTCATCGTGGTCGCGGGCGATCGCGATTACATCCCTGTGATCCGGCACCTGTTGAAGCACGGAAAGACCGTGCGGGTGGTCGGCTTCCGGCAGAGTGTGTCCGGCGATCTGCTCACAAACGTAGGTGAAGAATTCTTTATCGACGCCGAACAGTTCCTGCCTCACGGCCTGATAACGGCAACGCCCAAGGCCGCCTCTGCGAGCTCCGGCGCTCCGCCCATGCCGGGCGTTCCGATGCAGCAGGCCGGGGCCATCTCTTCGAGCCCGGAGCTGACCGAGGGTCAGGCGGTGGCCCTCCGCATCATGCTGCGTCACTACCACGACAAGCCGGTTGTCTACCTTACGCCGTACCTGTACAAGCTTCGGGCTGAGCTGCCACTGCTGTCCGAATGGGAACGGAAGCAGCTTGTAACCGGGTTGCAAGCCGCAGGCGCAATCAGCATCGAGAAACGGCACGGCGATCCCAACGACTACTCAGTAATCGTATTGAATCGAAACCACCCTACGGTACAAGGCGTGTATCCGGGCTGAAGTTCGTCTGATACCATTGCCCCTTCATGGCGGAGTACTCGATCGGTGTCGATCTCGGCGGCACGAATCTGCGCGCAGCCGCAGTTGATTCCCAAGGCAACATTCTCCAAAAGATTGCCGGCCGGACTGACCTCAAGGCTGGACGCGATGCCGTCATCGAGGACATCGCAGAGTCGATTCGAGAACTAAAGAAGCAGTGCGGTACCGATCAGCTGGCCGGCGTCGGCATCGGTGTTCCCGGCTTCATTCTGATTCGTGAGGGCGTGATCGTCGGCTCGAATAACCTGCACGAGTTTGAGGGTTATCCCGTGCGCGACGACATCGAGCGGAGGCTCGGGACGCGCGTGCATCTTGAGAACGACGCCAATGCTGCTGCACTTGGTGAGAAGTGGATGGGAGCGGGGAAGGAAGTTGATGATCTCGTGCTGATGACGTTGGGCACGGGCATCGGCGGTGGAATTGTGAGTGGTGGTCGCGTGCTGCACGGTGCCGTTGGAATGGCTGGTGAACTGGGGCACGTCACCGTCATCCCAAATGGAAATCCCTGCGGTTGCGGAAACCGGGGATGCCTTGAGAAGCACGCATCGGCCACTGCGATCATTGGCATGGCGCGGCTGCTGCAGCTCGGCGATGGACTTACCGCGAAGCAGGTCCATGACATGGCTCTTGCGGGCGATCAGAGAGCTGTTGCCGTGTTTGAGGCGATGGGGTCCGCCCTTGGAATCGCACTCGCGACGATGGTCAACATCTTTAACTTTCCTCTGTATCTGCTCAGCGGAGGCCCTCTCGGTGCCTGGGACTTTTTTGCACCCGCCATGTTCCGTGAAGTCGAGAAGCGCTCATTCACTTACCGAAATACGAAGACCCGCATCGAAAAGGCACTGCTGGGCAGCGAAGCCGGCCTGATCGGCGCCGCATACCTGCCGTTCAGTGTTAAGAACGGAGATCGTTGAATGTACTGGATGGGAATTGACATCGGTACGGGCGGATCGCGCGCGCTGCTGGTGGACGAACAGGGAAAGCTCCGGGGTAGCTTCACGGCTGCCCACGAGGACATGCAGATGCAGCGTCCTCTCTGGGCTGAGCAGCGGCCAGAAAACTGGTGGGAGGCTGCGCAGCAGGCGATTCGGGGTGTCCTTCGCGAGACCGGTGTTCCGGGAGATCAGGTGTCCGGGATCGGCTTGTCAGGGCAGATGCACGGGCTAACGCTGCTCGACGAGGCAGGTGCCGTAATCAGGCCTGCGCTGATCTGGTGCGATCAGCGGAGCCAGTCTCAGGTCGATTGGATCAATCAGAACATCGGCCCGGACAAGGTGCTTGAGTATACTGCCAATCCCGTGGTGACCGGCTTTACACTGCCGAAGCTGCTCTGGGTCCGCGATCACGAGCCGCAGCAGTTCGAACGAATTCGCCGTATACTCCTGCCGAAGGACTATATCCGATACTGCCTCACCGGCGAGTTCGCCAGTGAGGTTTCCGATGCTTCAGGCACCTCGTTGTTTGACGTGGTGAACCGGCGCTGGTCATGGGAGATGGCCGATGCCTGTGCCGTGAGCCGGACGGCGCTTCCGGCCGTCTATGAGTCGGTCGAGGTCACCGGCAAAATCACAGAAGCGGTGGCACAGGCCACCGGTCTGGCAGCGGGAACCCCGGTGGTCGGCGGCGGCGGAGATCAGGCAGCAAGCGCTGTTGGGAACGGAATCGTCGAGTCCGGCATAGTGTCTTGCACGCTCGGCACCTCAGGCGTGGTGTTCGCACATATGGATAAGCCGGCCTATGATCCACTGGGACGCGTCCACACGTTCTGCCACGCTGTCAAGAGCAAGTGGCACGTCATGGGTGTGACGCAGGGTGCGGGGCTAAGCCTCCAGTGGTTTAGAAATCAGCTGGCTCCCGGTGTCGAGTATGACCGACTTACCGAAGAAGCATCGCGGTCGCCCGAAGGCTCGCAGGGCCTGTTCTGGTTGCCTTACCTGATGGGCGAGCGCACGCCTCACCTGGACGCCTCAGCTCGAGGTGCCTGGGTCGGGCTGACGGCAAAACATACACGTGCGGACATGGTCCGCTCGGTGATCGAAGGTGTGAGTTTCAGCCAGAAAGACGGCCTCGACATCATCGAGGGCATGGGGGTTCCGGTAGAGTCCGTGCGCTTGTCCGGTGGCGGTGCACGCAGCCCATTTTGGCGGCAGCTCATGGCTGACATTCTTGGCAAGCGAGTGGTGACGCTCGACACCCAGGAAGGATCGGCTTATGGTGCAGCACTGCTCGCTCTGACGGGCGCGGGCGTTTACGGCACGGTCGAGGAGTGCTGCCGTGTTGCTATCCAGCAGGCCGCGGAAGTGCGGCCTCAGGAGACGCACGCACGCAATTACACCAGGTTGCACGGCGTTTATCAGTCGATTTACCCGGCGCTCAAGCCGGTGTACAGGCAGCTCTAGCCGACAGTGCCGCGGTACGCCGATGTAGCTCTGCCGGTCCCACTGGACCAGCCCTTCACGTACGAGCTTTCGTCTGCGTTGCAGGATCGCGTTCAGGCCGGCTGCCGAGTGATCGTTCCATTTGGTGCGCGTAAGCTAACGGGGATCGTGGTGCGCACGCACGATGATCCGCCGCAGCAGAGTCTGCGAGAGGCTTCCCGTCTGCTGGACGAGGAGCCCGCGCTGGAACCGCACCTCATCGCACTTGGGCGATGGATGGCGAGCTATTACTGCGCACCCCTTGGGGAGGCTTTGCGCGTGATGGCTCCGCTCGCGGGCGAGGTGCACACGTCCCGGGTCTGGACTCTGACAGAGGCCGGGCATCAGGCGGCGCGGCAACTGACCTTTGCGGCAGAGACCGACGATCCCACACTCACACTCCTTCGCATGCTGTCGGCCCGTTCTCTATCGGCCAGATATCTGGGGAAGAAGGTCAGTGATGCGCCGCGAATGCTTCGGGCACTGCAAAAGAAGGGACTCGCGGTGGTGGAGGACGTGCGCGAGGGCCGCGACCCGCTGCGTGCATCCAGTGAGCGGCTCCGCGTCACGGCCGCTGTAACACGGCCCGAAGCAAAGCTGTCCAAATCCGAGCGCGAGGTGCTGAGCTTTCTCGAACTGCATCCCGGGAGTCACAACCTCCGGGAACTCGAAGCACAGGTCAAATCTGCCAGCCAGGCGGCGAGATCACTGGCAAGGCGCAGTCTGGTCAGGCTCGAAGCCGAATCGGCGGCCGCACCGGCCTGGACGGTACGTCCCCGTCCCGAGCTGAACCAGTGGCAACAGGCGGCCTTCGACGAGATCCGGAGCGCCGTTGAATCACAAACTTTCAGCGCATTCCTGTTGCAGGGCGTCACAGGGTCCGGCAAGACGGAGGTCTATCTTCGATCGATTGAAGCCGCTCTTGCGAGTGGCCGGAACGCACTGCTGCTGGTTCCAGAGATCGCACTCACTCCCGCCGTCGCCGGGCAATTCTATGCACGGTTCGGAGAAGGCGTGGCCATTCTCCATTCAGCTTTTCATGACGTTGAACGTGCCGAGCAGTGGCGGCGGATTCGATCCGGTGCAGCCACTGTAGTTGTGGGCACCAGATCCGGTGTCTTTGCTCCCGTGCAGAACCTTGGATTGCTGATCGTCGACGAGGAGCACGACGGGAGCTACAAGCAGCAGGATACGCCCCGCTACAACGGTCGTGACGTTGCCGTCATGCGCGCGATGCAGGCTGGAGCCTGCGTGCTGCTGGGCTCCGCTACACCGTCGCTCGAGAGCCGCTACAACGTAGAGCGCGGAAAGTATCGTCTGTTGCAGCTCCCTCATCGTGTGGAGCAGCGCCCACTGCCGCAGGTGGAGCTCATCGACATGCGCGAAGAGTTCCAGGAAACGCGCAAGCAGACTACGTTTTCACGTGCGACGACTGAGGCGATTCAGGCCCGTCTCGATGCCGGAGAGCAGATCATTGTTCTCCATAACCGGCGTGGGTTCTCGACCTTTGTTGCATGCCGCTCATGCGGTGAGCGAGTCGAATGCGTGAATTGCAGCGTGGCCCTTACATACCATCGGCGCGACAAGCGCATGCTGTGCCATTACTGCGGGTATGCTGACCGCGTGCCGGAACGGTGTCCCAGGTGCACGAGCGAGTACATTTACTTTCTTGGCACTGGCTCGGAGAAGGTGGAGGATGAGCTGCACTCCACGTTTCCACAGGCGCGCATTGCCCGGCTGGACCGTGACACCGCGGGCGGCAAACGGCACTTCGAGAATATCCTTGCCGCTTTCCGCGACGGTTCGTACGACATCCTTGCCGGCACTCAGATGATCGCGAAGGGGCATGACATCCCGAACGTGACTCTGGTGGCCGTTGTGAATGCCGATATTGGGCTCGGGATGCCCGATTTTCGCGCCGCAGAAAGAACGTTCCAGCTACTTACGCAGGTGGCGGGCAGAGCGGGCAGGGGACAACTGCCGGGACGCGTGCTGATCCAGACCATCAACCCCGAACACTACGCGATCCAGCACGCGGCGGCTCAGGACTTTAACGGCTTCTACGCGCGCGAGATCGAGTTTCGGCGGGCGATGCGTTATCCGCCATTCGCCGCGCTGGCTAACATTCTGGTGCGAAGTGAGAAGAAGGAGGATGCAATGCGGATGGCGGGCGAACTCTCGCTGCTGCTAACGCCGCCGCCTGAGCGAACGCGCGTGCTTGGTCCGGCGGAAGCCCCCGTCCCGCGGCTCAAGAACGAATTCCGGTACCAATTGCTTATCAAGGCAGCGAGCCGTAAAACTCTGAACGAAACCCTGAACAAGCTGCGCGCGTGGTCACTCGACCACAACTGGAGCCCGGTCGCCCTCCTTGTCGACGTCGACCCGCTCAGCCTGCTGTAGATAATGAACAACGTGCTTTACCGAGCGGTGGAGGCGAACCTCCGTGGGGCCATGCGTTGCTACGCACGGGTCTCCCCGCGCGGAGAAGCCCGGGACTACCCCGGACTAACAGTCGCGTCCTGCGGCATGAACTGCGCTGTATTCAACTCAGCGATGCTGACCCGGCCGGCTGACTCAGACGACCTCCGCCGCCTCCTGGCAATGTCTCAGCTTCACTTTCGGCAGCGTAGCCTCGGCTGGACGTTCTGGCTTTGCGAGGACATGTTGACGGACTCGGCAACGCAAGCAGTCCGGAATGCCTTGCGGGATGCCGGCTTGGCGCTAATCGCGCAGCCGCCCGGCATGTATGCCTCCGCACTACAGCCCCCACGGCGCGCTGCTGCCCGCATCGCAATCCGGGAGGTCAACAATCCAGCCGTCATGCTGGATTTTGCCCACCTGTCATCGGTTATATTCAACCTGCCTTTCGGCACGGCACGCTCAATCTATGCAGTGCCCGAGCTGTGGACGGGCGACATGCGAGGCTGGGTGGGGTATCTGGATTCTCAGGCTGTCTGTATCGCAACAGTTGTAATCGCGGGAGGCGTGGCAGGCGTCTATTCCGTTGGTACTCTGCCAGCTTTTCAGTGCCGGGGTTACGCCGAGAGTATTATGCGCCATGGGCTGGCACGTGCGCGTGAGGATAGTGGGATCGAGGAAACTGTCTTGCAGTCTACACCCGAAGGTATGAGTCTTTACACCAGACTGGGTTATGTACCCGTCACACGTTTCGGCGTGTATCTCCAGGAAGGACCGGCCGTTCATTGAGGCCGTTTCTCATCGATGCGCTTGCGGCAGCCGTGTTCGCGTCCGGCATGGCGCCGGACAGCTCCGTAGTACAGGAGCAGCGCCTCACAGATAAGCATCGGTTGCAGTACGGCATCGAATGGCGCCTGGTTCGCGCGGGAGTTGCCCGTGTGGACTGGCAGCCGAAGCACGATGGCGGCTATCAGGCAAACCTTCATCTGGAATCGGCCGGCCTGGTCTCGAAGCTGTACCGTGTGAACGACAAGTACACCGTAGCTCTTGACAAGGCGCTGTGTGCGGAGAACTTTCTACTGCAGGCCGAGGAGGGCAAGCGGCGGCGCGAGACCAAGGTCACGTTCGGCAAAGGCAAGTTAAACTACCTGGAACGCGACCTGCTGAAGAACACCGTTGTTCTTGCGAAGGAACTGCAGACGGCCCCCTGTGTGCACGAATACATGGGTGCACTCAACAAGTTGCGAGGGATGCAGATCGCATTGGGACAGTCCGTTCAGGTGCCGATGACGGACGGCAAGAAGTTCGCCATGGTCAAGGTGGACGCTCAGGAACGCGAGGTGGTGAAGACGCCCGTGGGAAGCTTCAACGCCATTCGATACGAGATCCACATGTTCAATGAGGTCATCATCAACCGCAAGGCGAGGATGCATGTGTGGGTCTCCGACGACCCACGCCGTTTGCCGGTTCAGGTCCGGGTACGCATGAACGTCCTGACCGGAACTATTACGCTGCAGTTGGAGAAAATGGAGTAATGAAGCGGTTCTGCCTGGTCCTGTTGCTGTCGATCGCAGCCTCGGGGCAGGTACGCATGTCAGTGGACCAGCTGAAAACCTTCCTGCTGAGTTCGAAGAAGCTGGGCCACACGGATAGACAGGTAGCGGACTACCTGAAGAACATAAAGCTCACACAGCGGCTTGACGCTGGGACGATTGAAGACCTGACCGGCGTCATCGGCCCGAAGACAATTGAAGCGCTTCGGCGGCTAACTGACACGGCGAAGGATTTGCCTGCAGCACCGCCTCCGCCGGCACGGGCACCTGCGGTGGTCATCCCGCCTCCCTCGTCCATGGAGCAGGGCCGGATCCTGGATCAGGTGCAGGAGTATGGCAGGGCTTACTCAAAAAGCCTGCCCAACTTTATTTGTACCCAGGTCACACGCCGGTACGTGGATCCTTCCGGCCTCGAATTCTGGCAGTTGCAGGACGTAATCACGTCCAAGCTGAGCTACTTCGAGCAGAAAGAAGACTACAAAGTAATCTTCGTGAATAACCGTGCCGTCACGACCTCCATGGAGCGGCTCGGTGGCGTAGTCAGCTCGGGTGAGTTTGGCTCCATTCTTCGGTCTTTGTTCGATCCAAAGACCAGGGTGCAGTTCGAATGGCAGCGCTGGGCCACACTTCGGGGCCGCAGGACGCATGTGTTCGCGTTCTCGGTTGCGCAGGAGAGTGCAAGCTGGCGCATCGCAAGTGAGGACCGTGCCGTGTTCCCCGCAGTCAGAGGTCTGCTGTACGTAGATCGCGAGACCAATTCCGTGATGCGGATCACTCAGGAACCTGAATCGCTCCCGCCCGACTTCCCAATACAGCAGGTCGTCCAGACGCTCGACTACGACTATCAGCAGATCGGCGGCACTGATTATCTGCTGCCGCTCAAGTCTACTGTGCGCTCGCGTATGGGCAGGGCCGTGACAAAGAACGACGTCGAGTTCCGCAACTACAACCGTTTCGGTGCGGAAGCGACGATTACCTTCACGCCCGAGCCGCTGCCCGAAGAGGAAACAAGGGAACAGAAGTGAGTGTGCTCTCGCTGTTTGACCTGAGTGGTAAGACAGCGCTGGTGACGGGTTGCCGTCGCGGTATCGGTCGGGCCATGGCTGTTGGTCTGGCTGAAGCGGGGGCGGACATCGTGGGTGTGAGCGCCTCGCTGGAGCCGGACTCGGAAGTGGAGCGTGAAGTGCGTGCCGTCGGGCGTCCGTTCGACGGACGGCGCTGCGATTTCGCTGTCCGTTCAGACTTGTACCGCTTCATCGCCGAGGTTCGCCGCGACCATCCCGTGATTGACATTCTCGTCAACAACGCGGGCACAATCCTGCGCCGTAATGCCGCAGACCATCCCGATGAGTTTTGGGACACCGTGCTGGAGACGAATGCCACAGCCGGATTTATCCTTGCCCGGGAGTTCGGGCGCGACATGCTGACGCGGCGAAGCG
>DASQEG010000171.1:0-2800 GCA_035633775.1 Bryobacteraceae bacterium | reverse complement strand
CTACGCGGAGAATCTTCACACGACGACTTCGGAGCAGTTGAGACTGGACCTGCGTTTGCACCGCAGAAACAGCAGTGAGTCCGACCGCAGGAGAAATCAATGCCGTACCACGTCTTCGACCCCGCCAACCTCTGGGTTATTCGCCCAGATCAGGAGGACTGGCTCAATCCGGAGTCCACCGCAGTTCGAATAGCGGCCGAACGCCCCCCGTTGTATTCGGCTGAGCAGGAGCCTCAAGGTCCCGAATCTGAGCTGCAGACCGCGACAGGGCCGGTTGTCCTGGGTCGCAGTGGCGATTACATGGCGTCATCCACCGGGCGTCAAACCGTGCGACGGAAGTCGCCTTCAAGATCACGCCCCACGCTGCGAGACCAGCGACTTCGTTCGGTCCGTGGTGAAGTCAAAAGCCTGAACTCATGATCGCCCATGCGAAGAACACGACAGTATCTTTTGAACGGTTCACGAATGCAGCGAAGTGGACAACCGTTCTCGTTCATGTTCCTCGAATGTGAACTGCCGTAAATCCAGGAGGGTTACAAGTTGAGACGCGATGAACAAATCGATCCCGCCCCCGCAAACCGCACTTACAGAATCCCGCAGCGCGAACACGCTTGCTCACAGGTATGGTCGGGCACTTCAAGAACGGCGAACCTGTTCCGACTGCCAGGTCTGACGACCTGGGTGCATTCGGTACCGGTGGGGCCCGGACGAGGAGGCGGGGACGTCCAGTATGTTTCGGTGTGCCCAAATTGCATTGTGTCGCGAATCGCTCTTGCGGATGTGAGCGGGCACGGGGAGGCTGTGGAGATTTTCGGCGAAAAACTCAAACATCTGATGAACCTGCACCTTCATGCCTTGGAACAGATCCCGCTGATGGGCGACCTTAATCGAGCAGTTCGAGGTGAATTTGATGGCGCGCACTACGCCACAATGGTCGCCTTCGGATGGCACGCCAGGCGGGGTTTGATTGTCATGACCAACGCGGGACACCCCCCTCCACTTTGGTATCGTGCATCGCAGAACGAGTGGGCCTGGATGGAAACACGACGCTCCAGTCCGCTAAAAGGACCGACTGGTGTGCCGCTCGGGCTGTTTCCGAATCCCAGCTATGACCGTCTGATCGTCAAACCGGAATGTGGTGATCTCTTCGTGTTGTACACCGACGGAGTCTGCGAAGCCAGCACGCCAGCAGGCGTTGAACTCGGCTGCGACGGCTTGATGAACATTGCGCGTGAACTGAGTGTTGAGTCGCCAGAACGCTTCGGCACTGAACTCGCGTCGGCGCTGCGGGCCTTTCGCGGTAACCAGGGGGCTCTGGATGATGAGACGTTCATCGTTCTAGCGCCATGCAGAGACTAAGATAATCGGGGACACTGCACCGTCGAGGGACGAGTACGATTCGAAACGGAAAGCGGTTAAGTCAGTCGCAGCAGGAATTCCGAGACTGTCGTCGGCTGAACGTGCGGGAACAGGTCGTTCATGACAGGATCGAGCTTGGCTTTACCGGTGACCATGGGCCCACTGATATTGCTGCCCCAGGGTACTCCCATGGCGTTCGTCCTTCCCTCTTTGCACTCTCAATCCATCGCCGAAGGTCGTCGGCTGAACCCAAACACTTCATCTGCACGGGCTTGCCGCTCTTTCGACTGAACAGATCCGCGAGTTGCCGAGATGAAATTTGATCCCCCGCTACCAGCAGGGCAGCGTTGGCTGCTGCGCATGTCGAGGTTGTCGTTGTCGCCGAAATCGAGCTTGCGGTAGTCAATGGAGAAATCAGACGGTATGAAGCGGCGTACGCCATTGCGCTCGGCCGCGCGCGCCAACTACAAGAACAGCAGGTTTGCCATTGGTCATCTTAGATTCGCCTCAAATCCGAATATCCGTTGATCTTCTCACGCACCCGAAGCAACGGCCCAGCGCTTTTGGCTGCCTCCGCTTCTCCCGATGCAGCGCCAGAACGACCCCAACCACGTAGCCGCGAGGACGGCATTCACGATGCGTACTCGCGGATGCTGAAGGCAAGCGTCGTGCCAGCCGAGACAATCCGCGCAAGGATCAGATCCCCAGTCCTGAAGAAGAACGCGTCGATGGCCGATTCGCCTTGTACTTGGCTGCCCGGTTTGCATCCAGCAGCAACGCGTGCCCAGCGGCATTCTGCAGGGAGTATTCAACCGGGTAGAGCGACTGTTGCGCCGGTGTGTTACCAGTGCCGTTCAACCCCTACCACCTCGGCCTGCGCAGCAGGGTTACGAATATACACGTCGATCGACCGCCGGTCGTCACCTCCGCGGATCGTCGCGCGCACGTATTCGGCCTTCACACGTGGGATCTGTAGCCCTTGAAAACCTGGCAGAGCCTTCGCTGAGTCAGTCGCGTTGTCGAACTCTGACCACGCGACGGAGTAGTCGCTCGGCCCCGAGACCTTGTGGATCACTGCGAGATCAGCATACCGAAGCTCGCCCTTTTCCACCGAAAACCGGTCCAGAGCGAGTACGCTCGCGAGATATGCCCTACCGATCTTGTCGCGGCGCTCGATCAGGCACTTCGTCACCCATTCGGCAGCCGCGGGATCGCTGTACTGGCCGGAAGCGACAACAGCTCGAACGTGCTCGTCCGTGAACGCCATGATCTGCCGGGCAGCCCAGAACGCATCATCGGGGAGTTCATTCAGGAATGCGGGATTCTTGTACTCGGGAACCCACTTGATCGGATCGAATACGGCGGATTCGAAGCGGCCGACCGACGGGAAATCAGGAAAGTGCGCGCGCGTCCACCGCGGGGCATACAAGCCGAGGGTAAA
>DASQEG010000170.1:0-6752 GCA_035633775.1 Bryobacteraceae bacterium | reverse complement strand
AATTGAAGGGTTCGTCGAACACGTCCTGCAGCATTGCGCGATTCGTACCGGCGGTGTCAGTAGCGCTCTGTTTCTTCACGATCCGGAAACCAACACGCTGGGAATGGCCGCCTGTGTCTTGCATGGCGTGCCGGTCGACGTTGTCACTGATGAACGAGTGGCCATGTGGCGCTCCGTCGATGCTGAGGTCTCGCCCTTGTGGCGCGTTATGTGCGAGAGTCCGACCGAATATTACATTCAACGGCCAGATTCGGATACCCCGATCGACTGGCCTGGCGCGCCCGAATGGCACAAGTCCATGGGTCATCGGCTGGTGCTCTGCATTCCTGTACGCGTCGGTGCCACGCCCCTGGGTTTCACGGCCGTCTGCTATGCGCAGCCGAGCGCATTGACGGATGCCAGAATCGAGCTTGCTCGCGCGTTTGGACAGCTCACGGCCGCCGCGCTCGAACTCACCCGTCTGTCGGAGCATGCTACGGCGGCTGCGCTGGCTGAGGAACGACAGCTCGCCGCGATTCAACACGCCGCTTCACTCGAAGAGGTCAACGCCATCCTCCGGGACAGCCTGCGACGCATGTCCGCCCGTTCGAACGTGGACGACTTTCTCGGCTTCGTTCTCGAAAAGGTCGCCGCCGCTGTTCAGGCAAGCCACGTCCACCTGTTCCGGTTCGATGCATCGAAACAAACACTGACGCTGCATCTGAGCTGGCTCGAGGGTGAGCTGCGTCACGGCCCGAGCGGGGAGGAGTTGCCGCTCTGGGCGGCGCCGTTCTCCGTTGACGTCACGCCGGCGTGGAAGCTGATGGTGGAAGACCGGAAGTTCTTTTCACCCGAGAACACTCCTGTGCCTGCGGCCGAGTTTGCCTGGCCGGGCGCCATGGAATGGTTGCAGCGGCGTAATGCTTCTGACGCGGCTCACACCGTGTTGTTCGTGGCGGATGAACCTGTTGGGTCCATAGGTCTCACCTTCACCGGAGGCAAACGCCTGAAACCCGAAGCTCAGCCGTTGGTCCAGGCGCTCGCGCAGCAGGCGGCCATTGCGCTGCGTCTATCGGAGTTGGCCGATCGCGCCACTACGGTGGCGGTTGCGCACGAAAGGGAAAGGTCTGCGCAGGAGCGGCTGGCTGAGTTGACGGAAGCAAACGCCATCATGCGGCGCAGCGTCGTCAGCCTCGCCGATAATCCGCAACTCGAAAGCTTTCTGGGTACGCTGCTGGTCGAAACCTGCCGCGTCACCCGGGCGAAAGCCGCCCACCTCTTCGTCATCCAACCCGAGAATCCGGCTCTGATGCGGATGCTCACCAGGGCGGCCAACGGCCGGGTTCACTCAGCTGCTGATTCCGGCGGCGATCCGGCCTTTCTTTGGGCGCCGATGGATAGCACGTGGTGCTGTGAACTGTTCACCCCGCATCGGCCTCGTGACGTTAAGCGCATGGACGTGGTCAGCGCGCCGGACGAGGCCATGTGCTCCGAAGCGCGGGAATGGTATCGCTCACAAGGCTACGCCACCTGTACGGTTCTGCCGGTTTTCGTTAGCGGGGCTCCGGCCGGCGTGATCGTCGTCTTCTTCTCCGGTGAGCAGCAATCGAGTGGGCGCGACAAGGAGATTCTCGAAGTGTTGCTGACCCAAGTCGAATTGGGGCTGCAATTGTCGCGCCTCGCCGAGGCCGCGAAAGGGGAAGCCGTCAGGGCTGCGGTCGCCAGTGAACGCCAGAACGCTGCCGAAGACCGCGCCAGAGAAGTCAATGAAGTCAACCGAGCGTTGCAAGCCACCATCTCCACTCTGGCTGCAAATCCCACACTCGAGTCGTTCATCGCCCACGTGCTGCGTGTCGTCACCTCTCGATTGTCGGCCCAAAGCAGCGCCTTCTGGCTTTCGGGCGAGGAGCCTGGTGCCGTTCTTCAGATAGAGCATCCGGAGCCGGCCGGCATCTCCCGCCGCACAACCGCGAGCGCGCAATGGCACGCAAGTCGCCTTCACCACCTCGAGGCGAATCGAGACCTCCGCGTCATCACCGATCCGCAACAGTTCACGCTCCATGATGATGCCGACCTTGAAGGCATCCGTTCCTTGCTGCTGATCCCGCTGGCATTGTCGGAAGAGATCCTCGGGTGCCTGGTCGTTCGTAGCGCCTCACGAACCGTTTATGAAGCCGGTGAACTCGAACTCGTTCAAGCGCTCGCGAATCAAGCCATGCTGGCCGTTCAGTTGAGCCGGCTCGCAAAGAAGGCCGAGGTGGCCGCCGTCATGGAGGAGCGCAATCGCCTGGCCCGTGAGATCCACGACATTCTTGCACAGGGCCTTACCGGCATCGTTCTCATGCTCGAAGCCGCGAAAAGCTATCTCGTTACTCCGTCCCCGGACTCTGCAGCGGAGCCTTTGCAGTCCGCTCTCGAACTCGCGCGGGAAAGCCTGGCCGAAGCGCGCCGGTCGGTGAATGCGCTCCGCCCCGCCAGTTTGGATTCGGGTGGTCTGGACGCGGCTTTCGAACAACTCGCAGGGCGTCATCAGCAACTGACGGGAGCCACGGTTACCTTGGATCTGGCGCCGGAACGACCGCAAATCTCGCCCGAAGTGGAAGTCAACCTGCTACGAATCGTGCAGGAGGCCTTGAGCAACGCCGCGCGCCATGCAAGAGCAACCCACATCAGAATCGAACTCTCCTACGAAAACGGCCGTCTCCGGCTTGCGGTCATTGATAATGGTCGAGGCTTCGATCCTGTGGCACTGGAACCTGCGCAGATGATCGGGATCACCGGAATGCGGGAACGCGCGGCGCGCGCAGGTGGAGAACTCTCGGTCCGAAGTCAGCCTGGCACAGGCGCCCGAGTGACCGCCGTAATCCCGGTCACGGATGAAAACGCAATCCGAACTATCTCCTACTCCTGATGTCACCCGCGCCCCGCCCCAGAATCCGTATCCTCATCGCCGACGACCAGACCGTCGTTCGCAAAGGCCTGGCGCTCATCTTGTGTCAACTCGGCAATATCGAGGTCGTAGCCGAAGCCTCGGACGGCATGGAGGCGGTTCAGCTATACCGCCATCATCGTCCCGACGTGGCGCTGCTGGACCTTCGCATGCCGCACATGGATGGCGTCTCCGCCACCGTGCGTATCAAGGAAGAGTTCCCCGATGCTCGCATCATGCTGCTGACCACGTACGACGGTGACGCGCACATTCATCGTGGTCTCAATGCCGGCGCGCAGGCGTATCTGCTGAAGGATGCGACTCCGGATGAACTCCTGGACGCGGTGCACGCAGTACACGCCGGGCAAACCATCGTGCCGCCGGAGGTCGCCAGCAAACTGGTCGATAGCCTTCGCAGCCGGGAACTGACGGATCGCGAACTACAGGTGCTGACGCTCGTTGCCGATGGGAAATCGAATAAGGAGATCGGCGTTACGCTCAACATCGCCGAAGGTACGGTGAAGTTGCACGTGAACAGCATCTTCGAAAAGCTCGCGGTAGCCAGTCGAGTGGAAGCCGTCACCCTCGCCATCCGCCGCGGACTTGTTCAGCTTACGTAAGCCCGCTAACTAACACTTTCGTTATAGCCGCTGCTACGCCTCCAGCTATACCCGCGCATCCCTCGACGGGTCATAAAGAATTCCCCCTCCAGGTGTATTGCCTCTCGGACTTTGATGCGAGACACTGAAGCCCGCACCCCGTAGTGCTATTCGTTCGAGAGATACAGACCACGATTCGAATCTTAGGCACGAAGAACAGCAATGTTACTACAAGGCGAATGCCCCTCGGGTACGCCGGTGGTGCAGTACAGTCTTCTCAGGCTGCAGCCGGCGACAACAGACGAACTGATTAGCCGTTCACGAAAGATGGAGGAGATCAAGAACGCGGTACGCATGGTCTCTCCGACTCAGGCAACTGTCCTGATCACGGGAGAAACGGGCACGGGAAAGGAACTCGTCGCGCGTGCGATCCATCGCGAATCGAAGCGAGCCTCTGGCCCCTTCATTGCAGTGAACTGCGGCGCGCTACCGGAAGCACTCATCGCCACTGAACTTTTCGGACACGAGCGTGGCGCCTTTACAGGAGCGTTACAGCGCCGGCTCGGACGTTTCGAAATGGCTCACGGCGGAACTTTGTTCCTCGATGAAGTCGCCGAACTGCCGCTCGAAACTCAGGCCACACTTCTGCGAGCGCTGCAGGACCGCTCCTTCGAGCGCATGGGCGGGTCCAGCACCGTTCGCGTTGACGTGCGCGTGATTGCTGCCACCAATCGCGATCTGCAGGCCGCTGTCAGCGAAGACCGTTTCCGCATGGACCTGTACTATCGGTTCGCCGTGTTCCCCATTGAGCTGCCACCCCTGCGGGAACGGCCTGAAGACATCGGCCCTTTGCTGGAGCACTTCGTGGCCGCTTCCGCTAACCGGCTGGGCAAGCATTTCGAGGCGATCGACCCACGGACCGTCGCCCTGTGCGAAGCCTACTCCTGGCCGGGCAACATACGCGAGTTGGAGAACGTGGTGGAGCGCGCCGCGATTCTTGCCGCTGGTGACGTGTTTTCAATACCCGACTCCGCGCTTCGGCAATCCTCGCAACTGGTCCAAAAAAGGCCCGCAACCTCCGCGCGATCCTCGCTCCCGGAGATGCTCGACGAACGAGAGCGCTCGCTGATCGAAGAAGCGCTCCTCGAGACCAGCGGCCGAATTTCGGGGCCCGCCGGCGCCGCGGTGCGTTTGGGGATCTCTGCCACCACACTCGAGTCGAAGATCAAAGCTTGGGCGATCGACAAATTCCAGTACCGCTCGGCGGCGATGGCCCGCTAGCTTAGCTTCCGTTCGCATCCGTCAACTGCTTGTGCTGGCGGTACAGGACCACCGACACGGCAAGCCAGGCCAGCACCAGCAGCGTGTTCAACGTTGCGAATTGCCGGACGCCGAAGCCCGCCTGAAGTCCTACCCAAACCACCCCAGCTTGCAGCAGGTCGCCGGCCCTCCAGAAAAACGTATCCACGGCCGCCTTGGCCTTGTACTTGGCTTCCCGCGACGTTGGCAGGAACAGGGCCTGGCGCGTCGTGCTCTGTACCGAATAGTCGACGCCGTTCTCGAACACTTTGCTCACGCGCGCCACAGCCAGCAAAGGCGCGGCCATCAACCCGACATACCCGCCCAACGACACCAGCGGAAGAGCAAAAAGCGCCCCGCGCACGCCCACCCACCGAAACAGCCGCGACACCAGGAAAAGCTGTAAACCCAGGCCGAGCAGGTTCACCCAACGAAAGTAGGCGCCGTAAAACTCGCCCACGAACCGCCCTTTCGCGGCCGCATCCATGCCGCCGCTTATCGTGGCAGCCTGCTGCATCAGCAGACTGCCCAGAATGTACTCGCCGGTAGTGTTCACCACGTTCGAAAGCAGCACCACCACCGCAATTGCCAACAAGTAGCGGTCCTTCGCAATCATTGTGAAGCCTCCGCTCTTGTTCAACGGTGTAGCCGAGCGGGCGCTTTGATTGGCGCACACTGCGCACTCACGCCGATTCGCGTACAGCGTAATCAGGAGCGACCCCGCCAACACTGCGGTCGCGACCAAGAGGATCTCCATCACACCCGTTCGGCGAAACAAGCTCGACGCTGCATCGGACCCGACGAGCGCGCCGATTGAACTGCCCAAGCCCACGATCGGAAACAAGCGCTTGCCTTGCTCCTCCGAGTAGAAATCGTTTGCGAAGGCCCAAAATTGCGAGACGATGAACAGGTTGAAGATGCCCACCCAGATGAAGAATGGAACCGCAATCGAGATTCCGCTCATCAGCAACCCGGCAAAGATCAGCAAATTCGTCGCAAAGAAAAGTGTGACAGAGACAACCAGTTGCATCCGCCGCACATTCGACGCGAGCCAACCGTACACTGGCACTGCCCCGAGAAGAATCAGCGCTTGAATTGCCGAGGAATAGCTCTTCACCTCCGCGCCGCCTTCGCTCAGGATCAACGACTCGCGTACCGTCTTCAACAGGTAGTACGACGCAAGCAGCAGAAATACATTCGCCGCCAGCAGCAGCACCGAACCGGTTTCCCCGTGCCGCACCTCCGTGATCGGCGCCAGCGACTTGCGCGCGAACTCCTCCATCCAGCTCGTTCCGCGGATCTCTCCAGCCGTATGAGCACGAGCAGCATCTGCCATAAGGGAATGATCGCTGCAATCAACAGGCCAACTCGCGAGAAATCGTGAATCCACGAGAGGCAAATCTTCGACTGTTGGTTATCGCACGGAAAATGTGGCTTGCAGAATGGCAGTTGATTTGCCTTCGCTTCTACGAATGAATCGCAACCCGGGCCGGCAGGTGTTGGCCTTGTCTGCTGCTTCTCGTCGGCGCGCCATTGCGGGTTCAGCCATGAAGGCTTTCAGGTGTGGGTGAAGTTCAACAAAATCTCAACCACGGGCATATCGCACATCCAGCAATCAGGCGATTTCTGATGCGCCACACCTTACGCCCACTTGCGTTGACGTTGCCCGCCTTCGCTCTGCCCGGCTTCGCTCTGCTCGGAGCAGATCAGCGCTCCGGCAGGCCGAAGTTTCTGGCGGACGACCCGTTGCAAGCAGTTCCCCCGCCCAACTCCATCGAGAATGCGAGCTTTCCATCGTTCAGCGATCGCTACGACTACTGCCTGAACACGTTCGGAGACCCGGCCCATTTTGAACAGCAGCGCGAGCCTGTCCCCGCCCGCGCGGTGAACACACGTGGCGAAGTGCCCGACACTGACTGGTACTCCGATCGTCATTACTTCTGGCA
>DASQEG010000169.1:0-8039 GCA_035633775.1 Bryobacteraceae bacterium | reverse complement strand
TCGGCCGGAACGCGATCCGGCTCCCGGGGTTCTGGAACCTGGATCTCGGGCTGGCAAAGAACTTCAATGTTTCCGAGCGGTACCGGTTTCAGATCAGAGCCGATCTGTTGAACTCTTTCAACCACACAAACTTCAGCAGCGTGGACTCGAACATTCGCAGCGCAAACTTCGGCAAGTTCACGGGAACGCGCGGCGCTCGCATTGTTCAGTTCAACGCTCGCCTGACGTTCTAAATGATGTAGCCTGGGCCGCCGCAAACCTGAACGGCTTGCGGCGGCGGGACAATGGTACGTGCTGGGCAGACTATGAAGAGACTCTTCCTGAGTTGCGTCGCACTTACGGCAGCGCTTGGCGCCGATAAGCAATTGCCGCCTGCCGCCAGCGGTCAGGTCGATTTTGCGCAAGATATCGAGCCGCTCCTCAAAGGCAAGTGTCTCGCGTGCCACGGGGCCGCGCAGCAGTTGAGTGGATTGCGCCTCGATGATCGTGAACAGGCGTTGAAGGGCGGCTACTCGGGAGCGGTGATTCGGCCTGGAGACAGCGCGAAGAGCCGCTTGATTCATCTCGTCGCCGGAGCGGAAGAAAACGTCGTGATGCCGCCTGCCGGCAAACGCCTGACGGATGCGGAAGTCGGAGTTCTGCGCGCATGGATCGACCAGGGAGCTAAATGGCCTGTCGGGGCGAAATCCGCCACCGCAGCCGCTGCCAAAACAACAACCCACTGGTCGTTTCAAAGTGTCGCCCGTCGCGAACCGCCGCAGACACAGAACACCGCGTGGACGCGCAACGAAGTGGATCGGTTTATCCTCGCTCGTTTGGAGAAAGAGGGATTCAAACCGTCCGCTGATGCTGAAAAGTCAACCCTCATTCGCCGTCTCACTCTCGACCTGATTGGCCTCCCTCCAAAGCCTGCCGAGGTGGAAGCATTCCTTCGTGACAGCCGGCCGGACGCTTATGAGCGCCTGGTCGATCGGCTGCTGGTCGCGCCCCACTTTGGCGAGAAGTGGGCGCGACACTGGCTGGATCTCGCGCGCTATGCCGACAGCGACGGTTATGAGAAGGATTACGTCCGGCCGCATGCCTGGCGCTACAGGCATTGGGTCATCGATGCCCTGAACCGCGATATGCCGTTCGATCAGTTCACCGTTGAGCAGATTGCCGGTGATCTGCTTCCCAACGCGACCGTCGAGCAGAGGGTGGCAACAGGATTCCATCGCAATACCCTTACCAACCGCGAGGGAGGCGTCAACATCGAGCAGTTCCGCAACGAGCAGGTTGTGGACCGCGCTAGTACCGTTGGCACGGTGTGGCTGGGTCTAACGGTCGGTTGCGCACAGTGCCACGATCATAAGTTCGACCCAGTGACGCAGAAGGAGTTCTATCAGCTGTTCGCGTTCTTCAACAACGCCGCGGAGGTCGACATCGAAGCTCCACTCGAAGGCGAGTACGGACCGTACCTGCAAGCCCTGCCCGAATACCGGAGACGAAGAGACGCCATCCTGACGAAGTTCGGCGTTTTGCCACTGCAGGCCGAGTGGGAAGAGCGGATGAAGGAGGCGGCCAGTTCGCCAGGCAAATGGACCGACTGGGATCACGCATTCGATGCGCTTCAGAAGTATCTCGACAACGGAGAGCGCATTCTTCGCACCCCACCAGCGGAACGCAGCACGCGAGATGCCGATTCTCTAACGGATCACTTCGTCATCAACTATCACCGGGTGATTTCAAAAGAGCGGATCAAGGAGCTGAACTACTCGGCGGCGCGGAAGGAACTCACCGAGCTCGCCGCCGCCTTCCCGGCGATCAGTCTGGCACCCACTATTGCCTCCGACACCGTTCGACGCAAGACCCATCTGCACGTTCGCGGTGATTGGCGCAGACCTGGTATCGAAGTCTCTCCGGGTGTTCCGTCATTTCTTCCACCTCTTGCTCGCGGGGACGCTCCGGACCGTTTAAAGCTCGCCCGATGGATCGTCAGCCCCGGGAACCCCCTGACCGCGCGTGTTGCTGTCAACCGCATATGGCAGGAGTACTTTGGGCGCGGCCTGGTCCGAACGTCTGAGGACTTCGGAAAACAGGGAGAGAAGCCATCGCACCCAGAGTTGCTCGACTGGCTCGCTTCGCGATTCATTGACAGCGGGTGGCAAATCAAAGATCTACATCGCCTGATCGTTACTTCGGCGACGTACCGGCAGTCGTCCGCGTCCCGACCTGACGTGGAAGCCAGGGATCCGGACAATGCCCTGTTGGCAAAGCAATCGCGGCTCCGCCTTCCCGCAGAAGCCATTCGTGACTCAGCCCTAGCCGTGAGCGAGTTGCTCTACCCGGAGATCGGCGGGAAGAGTGTGCGCCCTCCACAACCGGCAGGCGTGGCCGAACTCGCCTACGCGAACTCCGTCAAGTGGAACGAGAGTCAGGGGCCGAGCCGTTACCGCCGCGGCCTGTATGTTCATTTCCAGCGCACGGTGCCGTACCCGCAGCTAATGAACTTCGATGCTCCCGACGCCAATACGGCGTCGTGCCGTCGAAACCGTTCCACTACCCCATTGCAGGCGCTGAACCTGCTGAACGACCCTGTATTCCTGGAGGCGGCTCAGGCACTTGCAGCTCGGTTGATCCGGGAGCTCCCTCAAGCACCGCTCGAGCAGCGGATTACACGTGCCTTCCAAGTGTGTCTGTCGCGATCTCCCAACCCGAAGGAGAGTGAGGCGCTGACGGACTACTACCGCGAACAGAGCCGGATTTTCGAACGGGACACGGCGTCAGCGGAGAAGCTTTGGCCGTTGGAGCTTTCAAAGGAGAGTCGTGTCGAAGCCGCCTCGCTCGTTGCTCTGGGGAGCGTGCTGCTCAATCTGGACGAGTTCATTCGACGGGAGTAGATCACATGAACATTGATGACTTCCTGCGGATACAAACACGCCGCGATTTCTTTCGGCAGGTAACAGGTGGCATCGGCCTTGCGGCTATTTCGACTCTGCTGGCTGAAGGCGCCTCCACTCCGGAGAGTGACCCTCTCGCTCCGCGGGCTCCACACTTTCCGTCCAAAGCAAAGAACGTTATCTTCCTCTTCCAGGAAGGCGCGCCAAGTCAGATCGACCTGTACGATCCAAAACCTGCATTGCTGAAGTGGAGCGGGCAGCCGCTGCCACCCTCGTTGACAAAGGACCTCCAACTCGCGTTCGTGAAGCCAGACGCAAAGGTATTTGCCAGCGAGCGCAAGTTTCAGCCGTACGGGAATTGCGGTACTGAGTTCTCGGACTACGTTCCGCACATTGCCGCAAACGCCGACGACATCTGCCTGGTTCGTTCGATGCAAAGCGATGCCTTCAATCATCATCCGGGGCAGGCACTGCTTATGAGCGGTTCAACGCAGTTCGGACGCCCTACCGTGGGAGCATGGCTTTCGTACGGGCTCGGTACAGAGTCGCGTGAGCTTCCTTCGTTCGTTGTGCTGAGTTCGGGCCGCGGGACGAGCGGGGGCTCGATGAACTGGACCAGTGGATTCCTTCCTTCGACCCACGCAGGTGTGAACTTCCGTAGCTCTGGCGACCCGATTCTCTATCTCCAGAATCCCGCGGGCATTACGAACGAAACTCAGCGAGCGCGGCTGAATGCCATTCGCAAGTTGAACGAGCAACGCACCTACGACACCGGTGACGTGACAATCGCGGCGCGCGTTCACTCCTACGAACTGGCGTTTCGCATGCAAGCGGCCGGCCCCAGGCTACTCGACTTCTCGGACGAATCACCCGCGACTCTCGAGATGTACGGACTCAACAGGGAGATCACTCGTCCATATGCGACGAATTGCCTGCTTGCCCGGCGTATGGTGGAGCGCGGAGTCCGATTTGTCATGCTCGCGCACGCCAGCTGGGACGATCACCAGGAGATCAATAAGAAGCTGAAGAAGAACTGCGACATTACCGATCAGCCCGCAGGCGCACTGATCAGAGATCTGAAGCAACGCGGACTCCTCGACTCAACGCTGGTGGTCTGGGCTGGAGAATTCGGCCGTACGCCGCTCGGTCAGTTCGAGCGCACCGATGAGGATGCGGGTCGCGACCACCATCCCAACTGCTTCAGCGTGTGGCTGGCGGGCGGCGGTATCAAAGCGGGGCAGGTAGTAGGACGAAGCGACGAACTGGGGCTGCAAGTCGCCGAAGACAGGGTGCATATACATGATCTGCAGGCGACCATGCTTCACTGCCTCGGACTGGACCACACGAAGCTCACCTATCGCCACATGGGTCGCGATTTTCGCCTCACCGACGTCGCCGGGAATGTCATTCGGAAGATGCTCGTCTAGCAGGACGGTATGGATGTGACCACTCACGACAAACCGGACCGCTTGCTGAAAGCAGATGTCGCACGGAAGTTTCTGTGCGAAGTTGTCACCCAGGATCTAATTTGTGAGGACCACCTTTGGTGTCACTTCACCAGCTGTCATAACCGACCGGTCCGGGTATCGGAGCGCAGCCAGAACGAGGGCGCTTAGCGCTCCCGTTGCGAGCACGGCGCGTGTAGCGTGCGAGTATTCCCACTGATTCCTCCAGTTCTGCCAGTCAGGGGGAATCGCGTCGAGGTCCCAGCGCAGCATCGTCTTGTTCACTGGTGCCACGAGTCTCCAAAAGATAGCGTGTGCGGCCGTGAGGCAGCCGGCCGCCGTGGTAGTCAACGACGCCGCGGGAAGATGCCGTTTCTGCGTCCACCAGGCCAGGGCTGCGGTCGAGAGCACAGCCAGGACTTCGGCATAACCTGCGGTCCTGCCATATGTGGGATAGAGGGTTCGATGCAACCGGACATAGAGTTCACGCTCGTACTTCATCTTCCCCGGCATTTCCATCAGGTGTGCCACGGCAGCGCTCATCGTAATCGCGGTCGAAATGATGGAACCAAACTTCCACGCCTGTTCGAGTGCGGTCGAGTCGTCGGTACGGATCATGGCATTTGGGTTCATGTCGTCTCCTTTGATCTAAGACCTTCAGCGTCACGCTTGGCCTGTCAAACGTCGTTCCTCGGACCCATTGCGCAGTGTGGTCTTGCACGGCTGAGCCACTGCAAGACCCTAAACGTGGTCACGACGGATTGCTCCCGACAGGCGTGCCAGCGACATACGTGATCCAGCCGCGGACACCGAGCTCCCGAGAAGTGAGTCCGCCGTGGCTGGCTCGTCCTGCCGCGGCATCCATGCAGATCGCCTCGAAGACGGGGCGATCCGCTCCTGGAAGACTGGCAAGAGCAAGGCAGGAATCACATCTTCGGAAAGTCCGGGTGACCTTTTACTTCGAGAAGTTGTTTCGTGTGCCGCTCCGTGTGCGCTGAGATGTATAGCACCCACTGGTACGCGTCCAGGGGGCGGCCGAGCGGGGAGTCCACGACATGGTCCCTTAGCCCCGTTGTGGACTTGAGGAACTCCTCGGTCCTCTGCCGCGCCTTGAGAAACTGTTCGAGCGATTCGCGATGCGTCCAGCGCCCCGTGGGAACAACGGGCTCGGGTGCCTGGACTTTCTGGCTGCGGTCCGAAACAGCCGTCAGTACAAACTTGTCTGTGCTTTTGTTGTCGCGGTCCGGATTGCCAGCAGGCGCCTGCATCACTTTCTCGGCGGTGTTCTTGAGCAGGAATTCCTCGACAATCGCCATATGCTCAACCACCTCTGCCACAGACCAGCGGTCGGGAGCCGGCTTGTATTTCCACTGGGCTTCCGAGAGACCCTTGGTGGCTTCGACGACAGCCGTCCGAGTCCGCCCCAGTTGCGCGAGTCCTTCGTTCCTCTCAGCGTCGCTGAGAGTATCGGCAGCGGCGACGGTTGAGGCGGCAAGCAGCGCCAGTGTCAGCGCTGCATAGTTTGCGCGAAGTGCATTTTTCATGGTTCTTTTCCTCACAATCATTCCATCTTTGGACATATGAACTTCTCCGCAGGGCCATTCTGCTGACAGGCCCGCCCAAGTCGAATCGGTTCATCGTTGCGTCCTGTCGCAGTTCGGGTCTGTCGTGCAATGGTCGCCCAAGCAGTTTCCAAACTCGAAACAGGCAATTGGATTCCGTACCACTGGCGGACCAAATACCTGGCGCATCAACGTCAGTCTGACCGCGGCCGCTTTGGTCCGCTCGTCCACGACACGCGGATCGAGGCACAGCATTCGGGCGGTCGCCTCCCGTGACCAGCCGAGGAGGAACCGAAGGACGAAGCACTGTCGAAGCTTTCGCGACAGGTAGATCACCGAATTGAGTTCCCAGGACAGGATGGATGAGCGACTCGTGACAGTCTGGGCCCGTTCTGCGAATCGTGGGCGGCTGTTTACGGCCACCGCGATCACTGACGTCAACAATCGTTCACTTGAGGCCCGACCGATATCGCTCACACGAATAGCTTTGAGGACAATCGCTTCAGCATGCTCGACGCTTCCGGTCAGGAGGAGCGCAGTCACAAACGCGCTGACGGTCCACTGCTCGAAGTCCTGGCCCGGAGCAATCAAGTCGTGATGTGTCGTCGTAACCGATTCGTTCATTGCTGCCATCCACCGCCAAGAGCGCGATATAGGTGAACGATCGCTAGCAGTTCGTTGCGCCGGGTCTGAATCAGCCTGAGTTCCTCGTCGAACAAGTCTCGATCCGCGTCGAGAGCGCTCAGGAGCGCATCGACTCCGCCGTGATATCTCAAATAAGACAGGCGCACACGAGCTCTCAGCGTGGCCACGAGCAGTTCCTGTTCCGCGCGAACGTCCCGCACCTTCCGGTATTGAACCAGCGCGTCGGAGACCTCTCGAAACGCGGACTGGATGGCGCGCTCATACCGAATCAGTACCATCCGTTCCTGCGCCTGAGCGAGGCCAAGGTTGGACTTCAGGCGCCCCCCGGTGAAGATGGGTTGGGTTACTTGAGGCACGAACTGCCACACTCCTGTCGCGCCCGTGAAAAGACTGGAAAGCTCGCTGCTCTGAGAACCAAGGAATCCCGTCAGACTGATCCGTGGGAAGTAGGCAGCCCTGGCAACATGGATAACCGCCTGCGCGGCCTCAAGACTACGCTCTGCCGCCCGGATGTCCGGCCGCCGCTCCAGCAGCGTCGACGGCAGGCCAGTAGGGACCGTGACGGGCATCTGCTGAGCGCTGAGTGAGCGACCACGCTCAATGGGGCCAGGACTGTGACCGAGGAGAAGATTGATGTGGTTCTCCGTTTGCTCGATCATTTGTTCGATACCAGGTATGGCCTGTGAGGCCGCATGCACAAGCTGTTCGCCTTGCCGGACCGCCAGCACGGTCTCGAGGCCCCTTCGATGCCTGGTTTTGATCAACTGCAGCGAGTTCTCCCGCGTCAATAGCGTCTGCCGGGCAGTCGCGAGTTCTGCATCGAGGCCGAGCAGGTTGAAGTATGCGCTCGCAACGTCGCCGACGAGCGTCATCAGTACAGCCTTGCGGTTCTCTTCCGCGGCGAGCACCTGAGCCCTCGCGGCGTCACTTGCACTACGCAGCCGACCCCAAACGTCCGCTTCGAAGGAGAGCAGGTTGAACGTAAGACTACCGAATGTCCGCTGCTGGCTGAACTCCTGCGGAACCGGAAAACTGCCGCCCCGGGAGAACCGCAAGGTCGTTGCATCTCCCGCGACTCCCGCCGACGGATAGCGGTCGGAACGAGCGATCCCCAGATTCGCCTTCGCGGCGTCGATCCGTGCGACTGCGTCACGCGCGTCGAAGTTCTTCACCAGCGCGGTGTGGATTAACTCCCGCAGTTTCTCGTCCCTGAAAAGCTCAAACCACTTCAGGTCTGCCACGGACTGCCCGTCAGCCATTGGAGTACTCCCGTCTGCGCCTCGGAAGACTGCCGGCGTGGGCGTCACAGGCCGCCTGTAGCTCGGGCTCACTCCACATCCGTGCAGCAGCGCCAGCGCTGCCAATATGGCCCTGTATTGCAGCGTCATCACTGTGCCTCCTGCAAAACGGGTTGGGGGCTCGTGATCGGCGAATGAGTTGCCGGACTACGCTTGCGTGCCAGCGGGACGTAAATCGCCGGAACCACGAACAACGTGAAGAGCGAGCCG
>DASQEG010000168.1:0-4010 GCA_035633775.1 Bryobacteraceae bacterium | reverse complement strand
AATGAGGACTACTTCCTGGTGGAACCCGATCTCGGGTTGTATCTTGTCGCCGATGGCATGGGCGGAGCTCAGGCGGGCGAGCACGCGTCCCGTCTTGCCGGCGATACCGTCCTCGAGTACATCAGAAACACCAGCGAGACCGGTTCGGAAGCCCTGCTGCGCGCACTTGCAGAAGCCAATCGCCGAGTGCTCCGGGAATCCGAGCACGAGCCGAGCTTTCATGGGATGGGGACCACCCTCACCGCGGCATTCCTCGCAGGCGGCGAGTTGCTGCTGGCGAACGTTGGTGACAGCCGAGCTTATCTCTACGAGTCCGGGCAGCTGCACACTATTACCGAAGACCAAACGTGGGTAAACGAAGTCGGCCGCAAGTTGGGGATGCACGAAGATCAGCTTCGCGTGCACCCAATGCGGCACGTGCTTACCATGGCAATCGGCGTAAGCGATGCACTACGCATCCACTCGTACGCTGTGCCCCTTGTAAGTGGCTCGCTATTTCTGCTTTGTAGCGACGGTCTCCACGGCGTAGTCGATGACGGAACACTCGCTGAGATTCTGAGCGGCCCGGAGCCACTAAGTAGCAAGTGCCACGCTCTGATCCAGGCCGCCAGGCGTGCTGGTGGCCCCGACAACATTACGGCGGTTCTCCTTGCCGTAGCGCAGGACGCCTGATTCGAAGATTTCTCGCTCTCCTCTCGCTTGCTGTAGTCGTCTCCCCGGCACAAAATCTGCTGCAAATCCGTGTTCTGGAAGGCGAAGGCGCCATTCATGGGGCAGGTGCGAAAGCCTCGCGCCCAGTCGTAATTGAGATTACGGACGAAACCGGAAAGCCGGTCGAGGGTGCGGCAGTGAGCTTCCGAATGCCCGAGGAAGGGCCCGGTGCAGTTTTCCGCGAGAACATGCGAACCGACATTCGCATCACAACCCCGGACGGTCGTGCAGCGATCTATGACTTCATCGCAAACCGGATTCTCGGCCCGTATCAGATCCGCGTCACGGCTGTAAAATCACAGGTCCGCGCCGGAATTGTGGTCTCTCAGTACGTGTCGGACGCGCCCGTTCGCAAGGCTCCGTCGACGGGTGCGAAGCGCAACGGTACACGCAAATGGCTGATCATTGCCCTGGCAGCCGGGGGTGGCGGAGCGGCCGCCGTTCTGGCCGGCGGACGAGGCGGTACGGCATCTGCTGGCGCAGCGCCACCGGCCGCGGCAGGCCAGGCACCGACTATTGGGGCGCCGGTGATCACGATCAGCGGAGGCGCGCAATGAGATTGCTGGTGGTTCTTACTCTTGCAGTAAGTTGTCTCGCGGACGTAACTCATCCACTAGTCGGCTGGATCTGCGATCGGGCGGGCTCACTTCGCCCTGTTTACGGCACCGCGGGCGCTTTTGTGCTTGGCGAGGCCGTTTCGCACAACATCAGCACCGCTTCGTTCAATGGCACCCGAGGGTTCGCATTGAAAGGCGGCACACGCTTCCACTTCGACCGTGAAGGCAGGCTGGAGGAAAACGAATCAGCAGCGGAGCAGAGCGTCGCAGCGCGATTCAACGGCAGCACGCTGATTCTTGAGTCTACTGCTGCGCGTATTGAGTTTCCGCAACCCATCGAACGGATCCATGCGATGGGCGAAGGCTGGCTGGCGGTCCGGACTGCTGACGCTGTTTACGCCGTGAGCACGAGCGAAGGTACCGAACAAAGTTATCAGTTGCCGGAGGCGGAACAATGATCCGTCCGCTTCTGCTGCTGATCTCCGCCGCTGCGGGGCTGGCGTTCGCTGCGGGCCGGATCGAGATCTTTCACGCACCCACCGGCAGCTCCGAGCAGCCGGTCGGGTCCGTTTTCGAGATGCCGTCGGCCCCTGTAGGCGGCGCAAGTTCGGTTCGATTTCGCTTGCGCAACACAGGCGATGCTGCCGTCACGCTGAGCTCGTTGTACTGTGTGGAACGCTGGTGCAGCATGACCGGTGCGCCGCCGATTCCCCACATCATGGCCGCGAACACGAATGTGGACTTCACCATTCGCTTCTCCCCGCCGGACGCAGGCAGCTATAGCGCGACGCTGAAGGTGAACGCAAATACAGTGCTGCTGCGCGGTTCCGGTGTTCCCGCAGCGGTTGTATATGCCTCAGGCCGCGCTGTCCAACCGGGTGAAGCAATTGACTTCGGCGCTGTGGAGACCGGGCAGTCACGACAACAGACACTGCAATTGCGCAATCCGTCGACTGCAGAAGTTCCGCTGGGGGTTGTGGCAATCGCAGGTTCCTCCTTCTCGTTCGCCGGCGGAGCGCCTGCCGGCCGCATCGCAGCAGGCGGCGTGTTGGATTTTGCAGTGATGTTCCGTCCATCCGGAAGCGGCCTCACTCGCGAGCGCCTGATCGTCGAGGGCCGGGAATACCTGCTCACGGGCAGTGTAAATGAGCCGGCAATTTCGCGTCCATCCCTGCAGGTTGACGTGCCGACTGCCGGCAGCGCCCAGCAGGGTCGTGTCTCGATCCATTTGGCAGAACCATCTCGCGCCCGCGCCACCACAGGCGTGCTCAGGATGGAGTTGCAGCCTGCCGGCGGCGCGACAGACAACGACGGCAGTGCAGCATTTTTGAGCGGCGGACGCACGGTGCAGTTTGTCATCAATCAGGGCGACTCCGTTGTCAGATTCGCCGAGGCAGACACAATCAGCTATCAATCAGGCACCACCGCAGGTACTATCGTATTCAGTGTGGAAGTTGGCGGGTACCGCGCGTCGACGAGTGTCATTATTGGCCCGGAGCGGGTGCGACTGGATAGGTCCCAGGCGCAACGGAGCGGTTCGTCCATCGATGTACGGATCAACGGCTTCGACAATACGCGGTCGATAGCTGCGATGAACTTCACTTTTCATCTAAAGAACGGCCAGGCGCTTACTCCGATGCAGGTACCTGTTGGGCCCGATTTTGCGAAGTGGTGGTCGCAATCGAAGCTCGGTGGAGCCTTTGCCTTTCGCGCTGTGTTTCCGGTGCAGGGAGATGCGGCGCAGATCGCTGCTGTCGAGGTGGAAATCCCCAACCAGGCGGGGACGGTCAAAACGGAGCGGATTACGTTTTGACTCCCGTCGCCCTGACAGTAGCCGGCTCGGACCCCAGCGGCGGGGCCGGCATTCAGGCAGATTTAAAGACCTTCCACCGTTTCGGCGCCTATGGCGAGGCCGTGATCACTTTGATTACGGTGCAGAATACGCGTTCTGTGGAACGAGTAGAGATCCTCGACCCGGAGCTTGTGGCGGCCCAGATCCGAGCCGTGCTTGCTGACATACCTCCACGCGCGGCCAAGACGGGAGCTCTCGGAAATGCCGCTGTCATCGAGGCAGTAGCCCGTGAGCTTGCGGCTTGCACCTTTCCGCTTATCGTGGATCCGGTGATGATCAGCAAACATGGCACGCGTCTGATGCGCGACGAAGACATCGAAGCATTGCGACGGTATCTGCTGCCGATGACCGCACTGTTGACGCCGAATCTTCCTGAGGCCGCAGCTCTGAGCGGCCTGCCGGTCGACAGCGTCGAGGCCATGCGTGACCCTGAGCGGATCCTTCAGGGCCTGGGCTGCCGTGCTGTGCTCGTGAAAGGCGGCCACCTCGCCGGCCCCTCGGCAATTGACGTGCTGCTCGATGAGAGTGGCGGTATTCATGAGTTACCTTCACCGCGTTTGAATACTGTGCACACGCACGGGACCGGCTGCACTTATTCCTCTGCCATAACGGCGGGACTCGCGTCAGGGCTGCGGCTGTACGAAGCCGTGTTTCAGGCAAAACGATTTATCGCTCGAGCGATTGAGACCAACCCGGGACTGGGCGGCGGGTCGGGACCGGTCAACCACTTCGCCTGACCATACCCGGCATCAGGAGTATGGCCGCCGCTTACTTTGAGGGAGCGACCTCGTAAGCCCTGCGTTCAGGATATAGAAATCTGACCAGCCTATGCGCCTCATCCACGAGATCCGGACGGAGGGCACGTGGGATGGGTCTGAACGGCTGCAGTG
>DASQEG010000167.1:0-3081 GCA_035633775.1 Bryobacteraceae bacterium | reverse complement strand
ACTGACCATTTCGCCGTTCATAGAGCAACTGTGGTTTTCGGCAATCGTCGGATGGGCAACCCGCACAGGACGAACGGTCGTGAGCTAAAGCAAAGATCCTAATTCTGCTGTTCGCGCCGGACACGGACGAGTTGAATCCCGCGAGCCTGCTCAAGCTTCTGCCGGGAGATGATGACTTCCGGCTGCTGACCACGTACAAGCTGGCCGACCGGCGTCACGGACGTGGCCGAACTCGCTCTGGAGGTTGAGGACAATGACAGACTCCCATACGTTTCGGGGCGGCCGGTTCGGACCGGCGCACCCCTTGTAGAAAACGCCATGGGATGCCGCGCAGAATCGAGGTACGAATGACATCAATATGTACCTCGAAAAAACCTCGATTAGAGGGGGTTAGAGAGGACAACGCTGATATGGCGAGACTTGCGGTGAGTCGGTAAAGCGCGCCAGAGACGCTAAGTTGTTGTGGACACATCCATCCGACCTGTTCCCAAGCTGGACGTCGCGGGTTCGAACCCCGTCTGCCGCTCCATGAAATCAATAACCTACGAATCCGAAAGCAGGGAAAACGGCACAATCCAGGCTGAAGCAAGGTTAGACGGCCGAACTCGCTTAATGCACAGGCGGAATGCCAGCTACGCAATGATCGGGTCCGGCCTTCACATGGCCGACCCGAATTTGATTCAGGCATAGCCCGCGTCAGGCTCGCCCTCGGCTTCAGCGCGGCGTTCCGCGCGGTCGAGCTTCCCGATCGTGTCGGCGCGAACTTCGACGACGCGCTGCTTTGCGCCATCGCGTTCAAACTCGCGAGTGCGCGCTGTGCCCTGCACCATCACATACGAGCCTTTGGTCAGTGTTCGCGTAAACTCCGCCTGCTTGCCGAAAGAAACAATCCGGTGCCAGTCTGTTCTGCTCTGCCAGTAGCCGTCCGCGTCCTTCCAGGACTCTTTGGTTGCGACTGAAATCGTAACGACGAGAGTGCCGTTCGGCGTGTAGTGGGGTTCGGCGTCATTGCCGGTGAAATTCCATGGCCGCGGGCGGCCGCGCCGAGCATGAAAATGCAGGCGAGTAGCAGACTATAAGAAGCCGAGGAGAAAAGATCGTGATTGGCATTGGCGGGTGAACCCCGACGAGTGAAATTGATCTGGCCGATGCAAGAGCATCACCGATTGCTGTTTGGGCTCACGACGACGTGATCGCTGGGACCAACTGCCCCCTCTTCATGCTCTCGCTTCTCCAGATGCAACACTGCCGTCACTTGCTCCGATTTGTGCCCTGACCAAATGCTCGCAACAGATGGGATGAGACGGCGGCGGAGCGATATGCTCCGCACTGTAGTCCGCTCCGAACTGGAGCAGAAAGGATGCGCCGTGAAACCCAATACGCGAAAGACTGCCGATGCACCGGCAAACGAGAGTCCTGCAGTTTCGGAGAAGCCTGAGAAAGAACCACAGGGCAGAGATCGTGACACCGGACTGCGATACGTGATCGGGCTCGACCTGAGCGACCGCACCGCGCACTATGCCATCCTCGGTCCGGCCGGTGAGGACTGGCGCGCGGAGAAAAAGATTCAGCTGAACCGCGACTCACTGCGTCGGCACTTTGCCGCGTATGCCGGTTCGCTGCTTGTACTGGAAGTCGGAGCGCAGTCAAGATGGGTTCAGGCAGTGCTTGAAGAACTCGGACTGGAGATCTTTGTGGCTCACGCGGCTTCCATCCCCGGCATCACCGGATCGGTGAACAAGCACGACCGCGCCGATGCCCGTCAGCTTGCCCGGCTCGGACGCGCAGACTGCGGTCTGCTGCGCCGGACCCATCACCGCAGCGACACAGCACAATCCGATCTGCTGCTGGTGCGGGCCCGAGCAGCGCTGGTGAAATCGCGCAGCAGTCTGATTGTTTGTGCGCGCGGGCTGCTGAAATGCTTCGGTGAGCGATTCGGCGGAGGAAGCAGAGCCTTTGCTGATCAGGCACTCGATGCGTTGCCGGCGCATATACGCTCGCCGCTCGAAGGACTGCTGGAAGCAATCAACGCGCTGACGGAGCAGATCCATGCGTATGATAAGCGGATCGAGGAAGCCGCAACACGCTGTCCCGATGTGGAGCGCATGACGACAGTACCCTGCGTGGGAACGCTGACCGCCTTGTCTTTCTTCCTGACGGTCGATCATCCGCAACGCCTGACTCGCAGCCGACTGGCAGGATGCTTCTGTGGACTTCGCCCGAAGCGCAGCCAGTCGGGCGAACGAGACCCGCAGCTAGGTATTGCGAAAACCGGTGACGGGTACCTGCGCACGCTGCTTGTTCAATGTGCACACCATCTCCTCGGCTGGAGCGGACGGGATTGCGCCTTGCGACGGTGGGGATTAGCGCTGGAAGCCCGCGGCGGGAGCGGAGCGAAAAAGCGAGCGATCGTCGCAGTTGCCCGAAAACTCGCAGTGCTGCTGCACCGCCTCTGGACGAGCGGGCAGACCTTCGTGGCATTCCCGGCCGGTTTGCCGCCGGGACGATGAACCGACCCAGACGAACCAGCACGGAACGAAGACAGATCAGAACAGCCTCGTGACCGACGCAGATCGGCGTATGTAAGGTTCACTGCATCAGACCGTGTTCACTGGCGACTGCGCGATGGGTTCTCGGCCACTGCACTCCGGTGCAAAAGGCCGTGCAACAGATAGCAGCGCCAGCACACACGAGAAAGAATCCCAGTCAGCACCGAGGCACAACAGCCTCATTACGAGTGCGCATGGAAGAATAGTCGTGAGTGCAGTAAACCGTCGTACACCGGTTGTAGATCCGAGGGCTCAACAGGACGTGTTTGTCGGGAAAAAGCGAACCTCAGTGGGCGTTGCGCCTGTTTACGAGAAGTGTGCTTGACTTTAAACGCCGTCTCATGGAAGAACCCGACGGCTTGCCTGTCTCCGCTGAATGACATCCTGATGTGGGTTGCCGGGTGTAAGGTGTGCGAGCCGATCCCGCCTCTGCGATCACGAATGCCTGTCGGCCGGACGTTCGGGCCGCCCTGACCAGGGCCGGGGCGGGAACGACACACTTTGCGGAACGAAGGATGTGGTCATCGGGCCA
>DASQEG010000166.1:0-12983 GCA_035633775.1 Bryobacteraceae bacterium | reverse complement strand
TTCAAACTGGCCGGTGTGGGTACGGCGGCGGGGCTGCTGCTCGCGGTCCCCATGTTCGCCGCACTCTCGTCCGCCGTGGCGGGTGTTGGACAGCTGAGTCCCTGGTCGATCGCCATCGTGTGCGCAGGACTAATTGCGATGGTTGCAGCAGCATGCTACCTGCCAGCCCGGCGTGCAGCGCTGACCGATCCGAATCTCGCGCTCCGAATCGAATAGATCACCAGGTAGCAGGGTCATGGGTCTCACGGACAACTCCCCTCCCAGCCTTGTCTGTTCTGATCCCCAGAAAACGTCCGTGCCGCAGCTTTCCGTGAACAGTCCACTCGATGAATGCGACATTCACAACGATCTCAGGACGCACCCAGTGAGCACGAATGCGTGGCAGGCCCACCGCTCTGCTGAACGGACTTCGGCCGATCTCGATCTCGTCCAGGCGTGAACGTAAGTCAACAAGCTGCTTCGTGTCGAAGCCCGTGCCGACCTTACCGGCGAAAACGAAATCTTCGCCTTTGAAATATCCAAGAAGCAGCGCCCCGAAGCCACGGCGTTCGCCTTGCGGGTCGGTGAATCCACCGATCACCAGTTCCTGCGACGCCTCGCATTTCATCTTCAGCCAGTGTGGAGATCGGCGCTGTTCGTATAGCGAGTCGCGGCGCTTGGCGATCACGCCTTCCCACCCTTCGCGGCAAGCGTGTTCCCAGGGCTTCTCGCCTGCAACCTCCGCCACTGTGTGCAAAGGAGGCCGCAACCCGAGGCTGCGCAGGATGCCTCGACGCTCGGACAGGGGGAGCGGCATCAGGTCCTTTCCATTCAGCCACAGGATGTCGAAGACGTGATATTGGACGTCACCCTCGCCCCAGTCCACCTCGCCGTCCAGGATCAGTTCGTGTACCTCCATAGCTCGCATGGCCTGGGCGACATTGGGATGATGCTGCGGCAACTGATTGCGCGAGAACAGTTGGACAACGTTACGTTTCCGGAAGGCGAGCAGGCGAATGCCGTCGAACTTTCGTTCGAAGATCCACTCCGGCCCGGCGAAGCGCTCCTGAGTTAGTGTCGCGGCCATTGGAACCACCCACTCCGGCATTTTCATCGAGGTCAAGTTGTCCGACGACTTCGTAGTACCCACACCACTACCGTCGCATTGAGCACCATAAAGGTGAGGAATGCGTGTACGACAAACCGGGCCCGGATGATGGCCCTGTTCCGGTGCGCCAACGGTACCCACGACGCGGCACATTCAGCGGACCAGAGCATCGTGAACAAGTAGTTCAGGTATAGTCCACCGCCCCATCCGACGCCGAAGAGTTCTGCTGTCTGGCGAGCCGTTTCCCGATACGCGATCGAGTGGCTCCACTGGTAGAAGATGTGGTAGGCAAACGCGACATGCAGCAGGTACGTCGTGAGTCCTACCGTCGAAACGCGGCGGTACGCTGTCCATTGTTTTCGAATGAGAAGCGCGAGCCCGATCACGTACAGAGCGGCTGCGAGCCGCGCTGTCCAGATCGTTATAGCTTGTCCAAGCTCAATCGAAAACAAACAAGGTTACACTAGCAGCTTCCATACTCAATGGACTCGGATCGTCTTCTGAATCCTACCCTCACCATCGAAGTGAAGAGACGTTCCCTGGCGCAGTCGAGCGTACTGGGGATGGCGGCGCTGGCCATGGTCGCGACGCTCCCGGGTCGAACCCAGGGCCTTGGGCTCATCACCGAGCCGCTACTGACGACTCTCAACATCGACCGCGTCACCTACTCAGAGCTGAACTTCTGGGCGACCATCATCGGAGCAGCATTCTGCCTCCCCTGTGGGCGTCTGATTGACCGGATGGGACCGCGTGCTGTGTTGACGGCCGCAATCGGCGCACTCGGCCTGACCGTTGTTGTGATGTCTGAGGCCTCCGGTGTGGCGCAGCTCGCAATCCTCCTGACTCTGACACGCGGCTTCGGCCAAAGCGCACTATCCGTTGTGAGCCTCACGGTTGTCGGCAAGTACTTTGCCGAACGCATTCACATGGCAATGGGCCTATACTCTCTGATGGTTGGCGTGGGCTTCATCGTTGCATTTCCCTCCGTGGGTCAGGCTGCAGTGCGGTTTGGCTGGCGGGCCGCGTGGCTCGGAGTTGGCTTAACTCTGCTGCTCATCGTTGCCCCGCTCGGCTGGCTGTCGCTTCGGAAGCCTCCGGCCGGGAGTGTTGCGGAAACAGAGGAGGCGTCAGAGGCCGACGCGCTGGAGACCGATCTGACGGTAGCCGATGCTTTGAGATCTCCCGCGTTCTGGATCTTCGCACTGGCCAGTTCTCTATTTGGGCTTGTCTACTCGGGCATTGCGCTCTTCAACCAGTCCATCCTGGAGGAGCGCGGGTTTGATGCCAGCACGTACCACCTTGCACTCGTCATCAGCACGCTTGTGGGCCTGGCGGCAAACTTTGCCGGTGGCTGGATCAGCACCCGCGTTCCCGTTCAGAAAGTGATGGCGGTTGGCATGTCGGTTCTCGCCGGCTCTGTACTGATGCTTCCTTTTGTCAGTACACTTACTGAAGTCGCGACATACGCAATAGCAATGGGCCTCGCCGGGGGAATCGTTACCGTCGTGTTCTTCTCTGTGTGGGCACAAGTATTCGGGCGCACGCACCTTGGTCGGATCCAGGGAGTAGCTCAGATGATGACGGTGCTGGCTTCGGCGATCGGACCAGTTCTGCTGGCGCGAACGCTCGCAAGCACAGGTTCTTATCGGGCCGTGTTCCTTATGCTTGCCGCTGTGGTGTTCTGCTTCGGAGTGGCTTCATGGGTCGTACGATTACCGGATCGGCGGGCCGCGCGAACCACATGAACGTGCACTATAAAGGAAGCATGCTGGCGATGCAGCAGCCGCTACTGCCAGCCGCCTCCGAGCGCACGGTACAACTGTACGACTGCCAGGCGCTCTGAAAGGCGAAGCTGCGCCAGACCCAGTTCGCCTGCGAAAAGGTTCCGCTGCGCATCCAGAACTTGTAGGTAGCTGTCCAAGCCTCCTCGATAGCGAAGGTTTGACAGGCGCACGGTGTCTGCGAGAGCCTCGACAAGCTTTTCCTGCTCCGCCCGCTCGGCGCGCGTTCTTGAAAACCCAATCAGCCCGTCGGAGACCTCGCGCAGCCCGTTGGCGATCGACTGCTCGTAAGTGGCGAGAAGCTCGCGCTGTCGGGCTTCGGTGAGGCGAACCTGACCGCGGATCTGGCCGGCCCTGAAGATCGGCAGCAACGCAGCAGGTGCAAGCGTGTAAACCCTGGCAGGCGTGCTCGCGATTTGCGTCAGCGCCCGGCTTTGACCACCGAGAAATGCCGTAAGCGAAATCTGCGGGAAAAAGAGCGCACGCGCAGCACCGATCTCGGCGTTCGCGGCGATGAGGTTCTGCTCGGCTGCGCGAATATCCGGCCGGCGCTCGATCAGCGACGATGGAAGACCTGCCGAGAAGTCGGTCGGCACAAGTATGTCGTTCAGCTGCCGGCCTCGGGCATGTGCAGAAGGCGCGCTGCCAAGGAGAAAGCTCAGGAGGTTCTCGGTCTGGCCAATACCGCGCTCCACCGCCTCCACCTGCGCCGTCGTCGTTCGAATGAGTTGCTCAGCCTGGCGTACATCGAGACCGGAGGCAACGCCCTGATCCCGGCGAAGCTGCACAATGCGAAGGCTCTCGGCGGCAGCCTCGCGTGTCTTTCGGCTTATCTCAAGCTCCAGATCAAATTCGAGAAGCTGAAAGTACGCGCTGGTCACGTCTCCAATCAGCGCCACGGTCACTGCCCTGCGGCCTTCTTCGGTGGCGAGGTAACGAGCGCGGGCCGCTTCCGTCAGGCGGCGAAGGCGCCCCCACAGATCCGCCTCCCACGTCAGTGCAGCTCCAATCTGCGTAAACGTGGCGCTTAGGTTCGTTCCGACGGGCAGGAAGCGGAGAGCGCCGAGCGAGGACTGGCGCACGGCGCTGAACTGTGCCTGCGCATCCACAAACGGGAATTGCTCGGCGCGCGTGATCCCGAGTTGTGCTCTCGCTTGCTGCACTCGTTCGGCAGTGATGCGAACATCGAAGTTTCGCTCGAGCGCCGTGCGGATAAGGGAGTTCAGCGTCTCGTCCGCAAACACGGTTTCCCACTTCTTGTCGGCCAGCGGCACTGCTGAGGTAGCCGGGTCGACGTCGCCGCGGTGCACAGGAGGAACGGGTGTTTGCGGACGCCTATAGTTGGGACCGACTGCGCAACCGCTCAGAGCCGCGGCCAAAGCCGCTATCAGTAAGTTCCTGCTCATTGCGCGGGTTCCTGGGCTGGCTGAGCGGCAATCACGGGTCGGCGCCGCTCTACACGTTCCTGGATGAGGACGTACAACACGGGGACGATGAAGATCGTCAGAAACGTAGCCGTCAGCATGCCGCCGAACACGGCTGTACCGAGGGCGCGACGGGCACCGGAACTGGCACCTGTCGCAATCACCAGAGGCAGCACACCAAGAATGAACGCGAACGAGGTCATCAGAATCGGGCGCAGCCGAAGACGAGCGGCTTCCATGGCCGCCTGCCGCACGGAATCTCCGTGGTCCCGCCGCTCTTTCGCGAATTCGACGATCAGAATGGCATTCTTCGCAGAGAGGCCGATAAGCGTCACGATGCCGATCTGCGTGTAGATGTCATATGGATAAGCCCGCATCCAAACACCCAGGAGCGCGCCGAAGATTCCGAGCGGAAGCGCAAACAAAACGGCCGCCGGAATCGACCAGCTCTCATACAGCGCAGCGAGAAGCAGGAAGACCAGAACGGCGGCAAAGCCAAAGATCGCACCCTCGTTACCCTGCGCCTGCTTCTCCTGGTACGTAGTGCCTGTCCATTCGAAGTCGAAGCCTGCGGGCAGCGTGGCCGCCGCAACTTCCTGCATGGCCTGTGTCGCTTCACCGCTCGAGTAACCGGGAGCCGGTGCTCCCAGGATCTGAACGGCACGGAACCGGTTGTAGCGATACACTACGTCGGGTCCTGTGGACGGCTCGATCGAGGCAAGTGTGGAGAGCGGCACCATTTCACCATCCGCATTGCGAACAAAGAACCGCTGTATGTCCGCCGGGTCGCTGCGGAATGCGGGCTCGGCCTGAACAAGAACCTGCCAGACACGTCCGAAGAGATTGAAGTCGTTGACATAGAGACCTCCCAGGAACGTTTGCAGAGTGTTGTATGCATCACTCAGCGGTACTCCGAGCGTGAGCATCTTGTCGTTGTTCATCGACACGGCGTACGTTGGAACGCCTGGGCGGAATGTGCTGATGACGTTCGCGAGTTCGGGACGCTTTCGGGCCGCGTTCACAAGCGCGTCGGCAGCATTGGCAAGTCCTTCGATCTCGCCTCCTGCGCGGTCCTCCAACATAAACTGAAAGCCGCCGGTCGGGCTGAGGCCCAGAATGGGCGGCAAACCAAATGCGAACGAGAACGCTTCCGGCACTCCTGCGTATCCCGCCTGCGCCTGCGCGAGGATGGAGTCGATTTGGGTGTCGTCGGTATGCCGTTCGTCCCACGGCTTCAGGGTCGCGATCAGAGTGGCTACGTTCGAGTTCGACGTTCCCGTGGCGATATCGAGGCCACCCAGCACGAAATAGGTATTCACACCCGGCAGGCGACTGGTTACCTCTTCGATCCTGCGCACGGCAGCATCGGTTCGTTCAGTTGAAGCGCCATCAGGCAGCCGAATCGACACAAAGAACGCGCCCTGATCTTCGCTAGGAAGAAATCCCGCGGGCAGAACCTTAAACAATCCGACGGTGGCCGCGGTAAATGCGACGAGCGCAAGCAAAGCAAGTGCTGACCTGCGGATCAGGAAGCGGACTGAGGACATGTACTTCCGGTTGGACCAGTCGAACGTCCTGTTGAATGCCTGGAAGCCGCGGCCCAGCAAGCCCCGCGACGGCTTCTGCGGTCGAAGAAGGATGGATGCGAGTGCCGGGCTAAGGGACAACGCGCTCACCGCCGACAGTAGAACTGAAACCGCAATCGTCAATGCGAACTGTTTGTAGATCTCGCCGCTGATGCCGCCAATGAACGCAACGGGCACAAAGACCGCTGCGAGGATGAACGCGATCGCGATCACGGGCGCCGACACTTCGTTCATCGCCGTAACCGTTGCTTCCCTGGACGTCATCCCCTCGTCGATATGGCGCTGCACGGCTTCCACAACAACGATTGCGTCATCGACCACAATGCCGATCGCGAGCACCAGCCCGAACATGCTGGTGATGTTGATGGAGAACCCGAGCAGTGGAAAGAGCGCGAAGGTGCCGATGACAGAAACGGGCACTGTCAGTAGCGGAATGAGCGTCGCGCGCCAGCTCTGCAGAAAGATGAAGACGACCAGAATGACCAGGCCCACCGCTTCCAGAAGGGTCGTGACCACGTCACCGATCGCGGTGCGCACGAACATTGTCGAGTCGTACGGAATAACGTAATCGATACCTGGCGGGAACGCCCGCTTTGCCTCCACCATAAACGCTTTGACAGAGTTCGCCGTCTGAACAGCGTTCGCTCCCGGAGAGAGGAATATGATGACGTTTCCCGAGGGGCGGCCATTCAGGCGGCTGAAGCTGCCGTAGCTCTGGGCTCCAAGTTCCACGCGTCCGACGTCGCGCAGCCGCAGCAGCGAAGCGTCCGGTTGCGAGCGTATAACGATGTCTTCAAACTGCGCAGCGTCCGTCAGCCGGCCAGGCGCTGCTACTGCGTACTGGAAGTCTGTGCCTTGCGGCGCCGGGGACTGTCCGATGGAGCCTGCGGGGTTTTGACGATTCTGCGCCTGAATGGCCGCACTGATGTCAGTGGCATTCAAACGCATCGTGGCCATCTTGTTGGGATCTACCCAGACGCGCATTGAGTAGACCTGCTGTGACGCAAGGCGCGATTCACCGACACCGGCGATGCTGCCGAGCTGATTCACGAGATTGATCTGGGCGTAGTTGTTCAGAAACAGCGAATCGTAACGCTCATCCTTGGTCGTCAGCGTCACCGCCATCAGAAACGCGCTGGATACTTTGCGAACCGTGACACCCTGGCGTTGCACTTCGGGCGGCAACCGCGGCAACGCAACGTTCACGCGGTTTTGCGTCTGAACGGTGGCGGTGTCAGGGTCAGTTCCGAGTTCGAAGGTGACGTTGATGATGAGCTGTCCGTTGTTCCCGGCTGTTGACTGGTAATACAACATGCCATCGAGGCCAACCAGCTGCTCTTCGATAGGCTGCGCGACGGTTTTCTCCAGATCCTGAGCATTTCCGCCGAGGTAGGTCGCCGTCACCTGAATCTGCGGCGGTACCACCTGCGGAAACGAAGCAATGGGCAGTGTTGGGATGGCAACCGATCCGAGGATGATGATGATGATCGCGATCACCATCGCAAACACTGGCCGGTCAATGAAGAATCGTGCCATAACTTATTTGGTCTGCTCGCCGCGATACGGGATTGCCCGAACCGCCACACCGGGACGAACCGACAATATGCCTTCAACAACGACACGATCGCCCGGCCTGAGTCCCTGCTCGATGATCCAGTTGTTACCAACACGCTCCGCGGTTTTCACGGGGCGCGCTTCAATCGTGTTGTTTGCGGCCACGACGTAAACGGCCTGAATGCTCTGATTCTGCTGTACTGCGCGCTGCGGCACGAGGATCACGCCCTGCCGGTCTCTGGTCTGAAAGCGGACGCGGCCGAACTGCCCAGGCAACACTGCCTTCTGCGGATTAGGGAACCGCGCCTGCACTTCCAGAGTTCCGGTGCGAGGGTCAACCTGGTTCAGCGTGTTCTCGATGCGGCCGGCATGTGAAAACTTTGTATCGTCTGCCAGAAGAAGCTCGAGCGGAGGGCCGGTGCCCTTTGCTGTGCGGCGCAGGCGTTCGTACTCGAGGTACTGCGATTCGTTGATCTTGAACCGGACCC
Source organism: Bryobacteraceae bacterium (assembly GCA_035633775.1). Lineage (GTDB taxonomy): Bacteria > Acidobacteriota > Terriglobia > Bryobacterales > Bryobacteraceae > JAWXCM01. The sequence continues at coordinate 5,063 of DASQEG010000166.1, read as the reverse complement.
AAATCGGATCGAGCGGCGTGACCGTAGTTAAAGGCTGAGCCGAGTTGGCCGTGACCAGACCTCCAACGGGTGCGAGCGTGTCCCCGATGCGACCCGCGACAGGAGAAATGACCGTACCGTACTGCACGTTCAGAGTGGCGGTGCTGAGCGAACCTCGTTGCTGCTGCAGCCGCCCTTCGGCCGCCTGAACCTGCGTGTCAGTGGTCAGCCGCGTCTGATCGAGAGTGGCTTGTCTGGCTCGCACAGCCGATTCTGCGGCCCTGAGTTGCGCGGTGGCGGCGTCAAGGTCCTGGCGAGCCGCCGCGTCCTGCTCTACCAGCGGCTTAAAACGGTTGTAGTCCTGCTGCGCCTTGATGAGATTGGCGTTGGCGGCTTCAAGGTTGGCCTGAGCTTCGAGAACGGATACCTGCTGTTTGGCGAACGTGAGGTCCGCCTCGGCTTGCTTCACAGACCCTTGGGCTTGCTGCAGCTGCGCCCGATACGGCCGCAGGTCGAGGATATAAAGGGGCTGACCCGCGGTCACTTGCTGACCCGGCTTGAACAACCACCTTTCAATATAGCCATCCACTCTGGCGCGAACTTCAACCAGATCCCGGGCATAGGTCTGAGCCGGATACTCACTGAAGATGGGCGTGTCCTGCGGCGCGACGGCGGTGACTTGAACCGTGGGCGCTGGCGGCGCCTGTCCCTGAGTTTGTTGCTGAGCATTCGAGGTGCAACCGGCAAGCGTTGCGGCTACCAGCAAAACGCCTGGTATTCCGAATTTATGAAGCGGTCGGGTCGTTATGACCGGCTGGTCAGTCATAGAATGAGTATAGCCGTCTGGGGGCTCTCCACATGGCTTAGGATGTCAGGGCCCCGCAGACGAACCAAGTTTCTCTTGCCTGTGACGTGAATAAGCCGTATGATAACCGTGACTGACCAAGCAGTCAGGCTCTAGATGCCGACGACCAGACCGCGCCGGAAAGATTTACCGGAGAACCGCCGCGCCTGTATTTTGCAGGCCGCGCGTTGCGTCTTCGCGAAGCAGGGCTATGCTGACACCGTCGTGGAGGACATCGCCACCCGCGCGGGCATCGCCAAGGGGACGTTGTACCTATACTTCGATTCCAAGGAAGAAATCTTCCTTGCGGCGCTCCGCGAGGACGCCCGCAGCATGGAAGAACGAACGCGCGAGCGTATGGAACAGGCGGGCACCTGGCAGGACAAGCTCAAAGCTTATGTCGATGTCCGGCTCGAGTACCTCGAAACTCATCAGGATTTCATCCGTATCTACCTTGCAGAGTTTCGCAGCATGATGCTCTGCCGGGTCCGGGTGTCGTCTGACCTGTTCAACTGTGTCCGCGAGAGCGAAGGTCAACTGGCGCAGGTCTTCGCAGCGGCGATCGCAAGAGATGAGATCCGCACGGTTGACGCCGATCTGGCGGCGCGTACGTTGTCTGATCTTACGCGAGGTCTGATGGAACGGCGGCTTCTGGGCTGGTCGGCAAGAGGCGATGCTTCTGAAGCGTCGTTTGCAGTCGATCTGCTCTGCCGTGCGCTCGAACGCGACTAAGCAAACATCTCACGCATTCGTTCGTTGAGACACGCGCCAGGGCCCTCCGCCGCCGTTCCGCACGGTCACTTGCAGTCGCAGGATTTGCGACTGCAATCCTGGTCAAACCGCGTGGACAGGTGTCACCGGTTATCGCCCTGGCATGGACCGGAGCAATTCTGGCGCAGTTGGTGTTCGACCAGATGTTGCCCGACGCGCTCGCCCAGAACCTCTGCCGCGTCCTGCTCAAAGCGGAAGTGTATTCCTCCGTGAACGCGGGCATCGGAGACATCGTCGGTCAGGTGCCGCAGGTTCCTGTATTGCAGCTTCGTATCAGGCAGAGCCGGGTTCACAGGCAGCGTGAATGAATGTCCGCTCCTGCCGAACAGGTGCTCCAGCACATAACGACCGGCGTTCGTCAACGCACCGAATCCCGAGGGATAACTCGGGTAAGCGGGCGCGTTGATCAGTGATGTGAAGCTTGGATCGGCTTCCGTCCTTGGATTTCCGTCCGTATCGCCAGCGCGAATTGCAGTGAGCGGACGCCAGAAGTTGTAGTGGTACTTGGCCTCAAATACCGCGAAGGATGCATCCGCAATGGCCATATTCATGAGGGCGAACGCCCGGGCGCTGTCGGAAATCGGCAGCTGATGCGCATTGCTGAGCTGAACTGCAACGGCGTTCAACAGTTGCGTGGGACTCGTCAGTGCCATATAACGCGCAACGTTGGCATTGTCCGCGGTGCGCGCCGTGCTCAGCACGTCTCCCATCCGCTTAACTTCGCGATAGTCCCGCCAGTATCGAAGGCTTGTAAGTTGAGGCGGCGGCTCGGGGCGAAACTGCTCCGAGCGGGCAAGGCCGAACGGTAACACCCGGCCCCAATTGGCGGCCACAGCAGAGGCAAAGGCCGGTGGCGTGGGCTGCCAGTATCCGACGCCCTGTTGAGGTATGTACGGGATTGGGGTCGCGGACCCGTCCTGAGCGCGCGCCGCAAGGATCGCCGTCGCCGCTGCCTGTCCTGCCACGATCCCCGCTGACTTGGCAGGGCTGTTGGGCACACCACTGAGAGACCTGGACCATTCTGCATCCAGTGTGGCCGCATGCCCCGGAAAGCAGTTGCGCAGCACCTGATGTGCAGCGGTGATCGCAGCGGCCTCCGGCGACGCCCCCGGTGGAGCAGTGACCACGCCCAGATAGGGCCGGTACTCGCGCGTTATCGCACTCACGGCATCATGCATTGCAAGGTGTGTCATGGCGGCGAACCGCGCCTGAACCTGTGCCGGTTCGGTGCGGACGGTTTCCCGCATGATCGCGTTCCAGTTTGTGACCACATCGCCAAAGGCTGCGCCGGCGAAAACTAGTGCACAGAAAGCAAATTTCATCGTTGTCTCCTTACTGGGGAGAGCGGTTCAGGATTGGGTAATGCCTCCGTTGTGGCCACCCGGTCCGAACACGGTGTTCCCGTACTCCCCGGCACAAAGAGAAGCGAGACTGGTGTTCAAATTTGGCGAAGCGCAGTTAGTAGGGAGCGGACCAGAGTGCTAGGTCAGAGAAGATCCCGCAGGTCTCGCGATGACTGAAGCAAGAACCTCGTAAGCTCCGGCCGCGAGTCCGTCGAAGCGGAAGGCACCGGGGTTCGAGCCGCAGACCGTTTGGGTCTGCCGTTTCAAAGTTTCCGACTCACAGGTGACTGATCAGGACCCGTTGGTGAGCCATGAATGGTAGTAGTCTTTGTCTTCCACCGCCAGCGCTGCCCGGCTCACTTGGAGCGGCCGGAAGGTGTCCACCATCACCGCGAGCTCGTTCGTGTGTTTTTGACCGATGGAAGCTTCAGTGCGCCCCGGTTGGGGCCCGTGTGGCAAGCCGTCCGGATGCAGCGTAATGGACGCGTACTCGATGCCGCGCCGGCTCATGAACTCGGAGTTTGCATAAAAGAGCACCTCGTCCGACATTACGTTCGAGTGGTTGTAAGGCGCGGGGACCGCTTCAGGATCGAAGTCGTACGGACGCGGGCAGAACGAGCACACGACGTAGCCTTCGCTCTCGAATGTCTGATGAATCGGTGGAGGCAAGTGGAACCTTCCAACGCGCGGCTCAAAGTCGTGGATGTTGAAGATCCAGGGGTAGTAGTAACCGTCCCAGCCGACTGCGTCAAGGGGATGATGATTGACCACGATCTCGGTAAGGCTGCTGTCCTTCTTCACGATGATAGGGAACTCTCCAGCTTCATCGTGAGGTTCTGCAAATAGTGGTCGGCGTATGTCGCGCTCGGAGTAAGGTGCGTTCTCTGTCAGCTGTCCGTGTTCGTTTCGATACCTGCGTGGAGTTCGGACATATCCTGCGCTCTCGATGACCAGAAAGCGGTGTGGACCGTTGCCCAGGCGATAGCGGTGCAGCACACCGCGCGGCACCACGATGTAGTCGCCCTCCCCAAACGTCAGCTCCCCGAAGACTGACTCCAGCACGCCTTCCCCTTCGCTGACGTACACGATCTCGTCCCCTTGAGCGTTGCGATAAAAGAACGGGTCGTGACCGGCTACGGCCGTAGCCAGCGATCCAGGGGTTGATGGAAGCTTCGGTGCGTAGATCGACAGCGCAACGTCATTGTTGAACAGAATGGGAATACGATCGGTGACTGGGCTGACTCCGGTCTGCAGACCGCGCGTACGAAAGTGGCGGTGTCGGACGGCCGGCTCGGATTCCGCTTCCCAAGGCCTCCGGCCGAACGGCTGAACGCGTAAAACCTGGGTGGGGGGACGGAGATGATAAACGAGCGACGAGGGCCCGGTAAAGCCTTTGTTCCCGATGAGTTCTTCGGCGTAGAGTCCGCCGCCTGGCTGCCGGAAAGCGCTGTGCCGCTTGCGCGGTACCTGGCCGAGGGTGTGGTACATGGGCATTGAGTGGCGACCCTTCAAAGATTGCCGCGGCGTGCCTGCTCCGCTTCAATCGCTTCAAATAGAGCCTTGAAGTTTCCTTTGCCGAATCCCCTGCTGCCCGCCCGCTGGATGATCTCAAAGAACAGCGTCGGCCGGTCCTCCACTGGTTTCGTGAAGAGCTGGAGCAGGTATCCTTCTTCGTCGCGGTCGACGAGGATGCGCAGGCTGCGAACGGCTTCCAGGTCTTCCCGGATTTCGCCTACGCGCGAGGGCAGCGCGTCGTAGTAACTGTCGGGAACGTTCAGAAACTCCACCCCGTTCTCGCGAAGCTGCTTCACCGTCGATAAGATGTCACGCGTCTGCAGAGCAATGTGCTGAACGCCGGGCCCGCAGTTGTAATCGAGATACTCCTGGATCTGACTGCGTCGCCTTCCTTGGGCGGGCTCGTTGATCGGGAACTTTACCGACTGCGAGTCGTCTGACATGACGATACTCATCAGCGCGGAGTATTCCGTCGAGATGTCCTTGTCGTCGAAATTGATGTACCGATGGAAGCCGCAGACACGGGCGTAGAAGTCTGCCCATTCCTCCATGCGGCCGAGCTCGACGTTGCCCACGATGTGATCGATCCGCAGGATGCCGGCTTCGCGGCC
>DASQEG010000165.1:0-1687 GCA_035633775.1 Bryobacteraceae bacterium | reverse complement strand
TACGACGATGAGTACCGGTCCGTGCTGGAGGAGGTAAAGGCATTTCTGCCGACTGTGCCGAACCTGCAGCTGGTCGGGCGAAACGGGATGCACCGGTACAACAACCAGGATCACTCCATGCTCACTGCAATTCTGGCCGCGCGGAACATAGCGGGTGCCTCGTACGACCTCTGGCAAGTCAACGCGGACGAGGAGTACCACGAAGCTGGTGACGCGATCTCGGAGCAAGAAGTGCGAGCGATGATGAGCACTCAGCCTATGGTGCCTGGGAGCGTGTCCGAAGCAGGTCGCGGCAAGTAAGCGGCCCGGCGCAGCTGCAGAGGCGTGATCTCCGGTAAGCGCTCTGAATCGCCGACTATGGGAACGACTGATCCCAGGACAGCGATGTCCGGCAGACCGTCAAGGCAGCGGCCGTGAGATTCCGGAGAGATGCTCACATGCTTGCACGGAGGCGCGCAAGCTGGCGCTCCGAGAAGTGCTGCACTGCACCAATCACGAACGAGAACCCACTGTATATATAGAACAAAAGGTGGAACGGGATCAGCGCGACCGCGCACAGGCCGCCCACGCGGGAGCACAGGAAGGCATAGAAGCGCGCGTTCAGCAGGAGGTTCATACCTAGCAGCGCTGCACCCCCCAGCACGAAGGGTGAGTGCGGAATCTGCAGGATCATGTACCCGAGAGCCGGCACAAGGTATGCGCCGTAGAGCAGCCCCAGTATCCGCTTCCAGCGCCGGTCGCGGTGGCCCATCCATTCTCGGATGAAAAGGAAGGCGTACCCTCCGAGGATCAGCGCCATCGCGGCGTAGAGGTCGTGCAGCCAGGCGAGCACGCCGAATATGCCGATACTTAGCGCCAGCGCGACTCGAATGGCTGTCGTTCCGGCCACCATGGCTTCTGACGTCCAGAAGCTCCCGATGGCGAGGAGAATCGTGCCCGCGAAGGGAGTAACGAAACGGCCGCGATCCTGGAAAGTAGAGATGAGCCCCAGCAGGAGTGCGAGGGCCACAAGCGCAACGCTCAGCCGCTGTGTCCATCGGATGTTCAGGTCGTTCGGCATGCGACCGGCACGCAGGATAAGGCGCGTCCACGGTATTCCGCGGTCGACGACATCGGTCCTGACGATGTTGGTGAGCGTCCAACGCTTCAAGTGCTTCACCTGCAGCTTGCGATCGAGGACGATCCGGTACCCTGCCGAGGTCAGGCGATAACCCAGCTCAATATCTTCGATTGCAGGCTTTAGGTAGCTCGCGTCGAACCCGTTCACCGAAAGGAAAATGCTCCTCCGGACAGCCCCGCAACCGCTCCAGAAAGTCGCAGCCTGCCGGGAGCCGTTCTGGTGCGTGTAGTGGTGCATCAGGTTCCGGTATTGCGACAACAACTGAGGAGCAGCCGGCGTACTGTCGTACGAGCCGATCACGGCGTGCACCTCAGGATCCGAAAACTCGGCCGTGAGTCTCGCGATCGTGTCGGCTTTGACCATTACGTCGACATCGATAAAGAACAGGACGTCGCCAGTCGCGTTGGCTGCCCCGAGGTTCCGGGCTACGGCCGGGCCGTGCGGACCCCCTGTCGCGAAGATCTGGGCGCCAAACCGCTTCGCTACAGCCGCAACGTTCTCTGTCGAACCGTCATCAACAACACTGATCTCGTACGGGCGCACTGTGGTGGCACGGAGCGCTCCGAG
>DASQEG010000164.1:0-7801 GCA_035633775.1 Bryobacteraceae bacterium | reverse complement strand
CTCACCGACCAGTTGTACCTGCTGGCCGACGACAAGAGGTCGATCGCGACAACCGGGATCGAAGGCAACGGCACCGCTGTTCGCTCCGTGATTGGCGGGACCGGTCCCTTCGCCGGCTACACCGGTGAACAGACGCAGGAATTCCTTGGCTTCAACAAAACGGGAGGCGTCAACCTGCGGGTGAAGATCGTTCTCCGGACGACCACGAATTTCCGATAGGAGCGAAGGTCCTATGCACCGACTTTGGGTCACGATGCTGCTTGCCGCTGGTGTTGTGCTGGTGTGGCCTGGTGCCACACCAGCACAGATCGGGAGTGAAAAGGCGCTTCCGAGGCACCTCCGCGACGACGAGGAACACGAACTTGGCCTCGCTCTGCTGTTGAAACATGGAGAAGCCATGTTCACAGCGGCGTGGACGGTCGAGGACGGGGCTGGCCGGCCCCTGAGCAAAGGAACGGGGGCTCCGCTATCGGACCCCTCGTCACCTCTGGTGTTCCCTCGCAACTTCAATCGGGTGTCCGGACCCGATGCGAACTCCTGCGCCGGATGTCACGGACTCCCCCGTGTGGGCGGGGGTGGCGACCTCGTGACGAACGTGTTCGTGCTCGGTCAGCGGTTCGACTTCGCAACATTCGACGACGCTGAGGGCCGAGCTACAAAAGGTTCGTTCGATGAGTTGGGCCGTCGCACTTCGCTGCAGACGATTGCGAATGAGCGCGCCACGATTGGGATGTTCGGCTCCGGGTACATAGAGATGTTGGCACGACAGATGACGCTGGACCTCCGTTCGATTCGTGACGCAATTAATCCTGGCGAATCCAGATTGCTGGTCAGCAAGGGCGTGCAGTTTGGTACGCTCTCGCGTAGTTTGGATGGACGGTGGGACGTAAGCCGGGTTGAGGGTCTGCCGGAAGCGAGCTTGCAAGTCAACGGACCCGGTGCTTTACCGGACTTGACCATCCGGCCCTTTCACCAGGCCGGCCGTGTCGTGTCACTGCGGGAGTTCAGCAACAACGCGTTTAATCATCACCATGGAATGCAGCCAACCGAGCGGTTCGGGGAAGGAACCGACCCGGACGGCGACGGTGTGGCGAGTGAGTTGACGCGGGCCGATATAACTGCTGTCTCACTCTACCAGGCCACCCTGCCGGTACCAGGTCGCGTGATCCCGCGCGATCGCGCGCTGGAGGAGGCCATTCAGGCTGGTGAGCGGAGGTTTTCTTCCATTGGTTGCGCACGCTGTCACATTCCAGCAATCCCGTTGACTAGTCCAGGGCGCATGTACGCGGAGCCTGGTCCATTCAATCCTCCGGGTAATGCGAACGGGAGCGACGGGACCCCGGTAACGGTAGACCTCTCTGACGAACGCCTTCCGCAACCACGGTTGCGACCCGATCGGGACGGCATCGTCTACGTGCCGGCATTCACCGATTTCAAACTTCACGACATCTGCAGTGGACCCGACGATCCGAATCGCGAACCTTTGGATATGCAGCATGCTCCGGGCACGGAGTCGTTTTTCGCCGGAAACGGCAAGTTTCTTTCGAACCGCTTGTGGGGTGCAGCGAGTGAGCCTCCGTACTTTCACCATGGCCGATACACGACGATGCGTGAAGCTGTACTCGCACACGCGGGCGAGGCACTGGAGAGCCGGGTTGCTTTTCAGTCGCTGCCTTCTTCAGAACAGAATGCTGTTATTGAGTTTCTAAAGAGTCTTCGAATTTTGCCACCGGGCACTCCAGCTCTTGTGGTTGACGAGAATGGCAATCCACGTCCGGACCTGGAGAAGCGCGAAACGAACGTCGGAACAGCGCGTAAGCCCTGAACCGCCGTCCCGATGTCTCGATCGACTACATTCGCCGGCAGAAATGCAGCCGCAAGATCGGACCGGCCATGCCGCACCAGAGCGGCTGTCCCTCCAGCGCGCTACACCAGCGTCTTCTTTAAATCCCATTGGGCGCGCGTGCCGAACGGCCCTAGTTCGCCGCGCTCGCCCCGCCTTGCCAAAGGACTTTTAATGCCGCATTTAGCTTCTTTGTGTTTTTAATTGGCCTTCCCGAATCATCACGAAGGCAGCCGAAACACCAGTGAACGAAATGCCTGATCCGTCTATGCAATCGCCCTGCTCTGATTGCCGGCTTCTTAAGATGAGTCGTCCTTTGACTACTCGCAATCGTGTGGGACCTCGGAGCTATCGTATGGCAGCAACATCCCGGGAGCCAAAGCGCTGGCCGCCGTTCATTTGGGCGTTCTGGTGTTTATAAGAAACAGCACTCGCACGAAGCAAGGGCCTGAGTTTAATCCGTGCATTGGCTGCGTGGGAGCGGACGGTGGCTTGAGAGCAGCGCATAACCGCAGCCACTTCGTCGGTCCCAAGGTCATTGAGGTCCCTTAGTAGCAGAGCGCAGCGCTCACGCCAGGTCAACTGTTGTAAGGCGCGGTTGAGTAGGCGCCGGAGCTGTTCGCGCTCAGCCATCTGCTCTGGATGGTCGCAGGTGCATGAGCTCGATGTGGGGATGTCGTCGAGGTGCACGTTTTCACGCCGTTGCCGCAGGAAGTCAATCGTCACATTACTGGCTATTCGCGACAGCCAGTGCCTGGCTTTGTGCCGGTCACGCAGCTGATTCTCGTGGCGCAGGGCCCTGACGAATACCTCTTGAGCGAGATCCCTGGCATCTTCTACGTTGTCGACGCGCCGACGGATTTGACGGAGGATTCCTTCCAGATGTTCAGCGATGAAAGCATCGTCAATATGCATCGCCGGCTGCCGAACTCGCTCGCATTGCTTGACGGTCGTTCCCATTAGGGAACACGGTTCCTGGACGAAGCCGGGCATTGTAAAACTAGTTGCTGGATCAGTCATCTACGCATCCGCTCCCGACCTATGACGCCCAATCGGCATGACAGGATAGTGGGGAGAGCGTCAATTTTGTATCAGAAAAATCTGATCGTGTTCGTGGTCGGCGGCTTTGGGCGGCCAAGCTTCCTCAGCGTGTCCTTCGCGTCTTTAATCTCGGAGGTGAGCGTGCAGCCACCCGGTGACGTAATCGTCTCTCCTATGGAGACCTTGTCCGTCCATTCAGGAATTATCAAGTGATCAGGCTCCTTGGGCGTGACAACGCCGCGGTGCGCAAAGACTAGCACGTCTTTACCGACGTCTGACCAGAACCCGACACAATCCGATGATCCTTCTCGCGTGTGCAGCACGATCATCGGGCCGACTGCACCTTTCCAGACACCAGCAACTTTGAGCGTGGCCAGAAAACGCCGCGGCACGCTCAACATTCCGTCCATTGCAATCGTATGCTGTACGCTCCGTGGCCCATCGAGAAATTCGACTTTCACGATAGTCCCTCGAAAGACGAGATCTGCTTTCTTCAATGCAGTGTCAGGATCGGGAAACAAGCACGAACATGCGGTAAGCGGAACAAGTCAAGCCGAGTACCAGCAGCCCGACTGTCGACAGGGTTTGCATCTTTCAGATTCTTTGTACCCCTCGCTACCGTCTGCTCGCGCTCAGATTGCTACTGCACAGCGACAGTAACGGCATTCGACCTTACACCACCCTGATCGATAACAATCTCGACTAGCCCGCGGCCGCGTAGTGATCGCGGCACGAGCACGTTGATCTGGTCGAGTCCGGCGTATTCGCCTTGGGGTCCGGCGTACACCGGCTGCACCGTGGTGCCACCAATGACGACCTTGGCCTCTGTCGGCTGGCGACGAAGGCCACTTCCGTAGAGGCTCAGGTAGACGCTGTCCGGATGAGAGGCGACATCGATGGGTACCGCTGTGCACTGTGCGGCGCACCTGAAGACGGTCAGAGGACTCTGTTGTCCGGCCGCGTTGATACGTACGGCAGTCGCAGACGCGACTCCCGACCCTGATGCGTTCGCCGAGATGAGGCCGGGTGCTACGTCGTTCACACGCATCGTGCCCGTCGAGGTTATGTTGTCGCCGCGGCGGACCGAGACAGTTGCCTGCCCTATGGCGGTCGTGGCGGGGACGAGCATGTTCACCTGAGTTGCGGACACGAAGGCGAGCGGCGCGCTGCGTTGCACACCTGCCGAATCCGTAACCGTCACTGTCACCCCGCCCAAATCAGTGGGCAGGACTACTGAAGGTGCCGATCGAGTCTCCGTACTTAGCGCGTCCCCGAAGATTGAAGCAACGCTGTCGGGCGCGACCCTTTCCACATAATTGGCTCCTGAGAGTACTTTCAACGTCGGTGATACTGCCGCGCAAGCTCGGCTCGTATCCACGAATACAGCCGAGTCAATGCGAACGGCGAGTTGGGCGTAAACAATAGCGGGAGTCGCCGGGCTGTCGTAGAAGTTCGGTTCAAGCCAACTGCTCACCGCTCCAGTGCAGCCCCAGGCATTGCAGTCGAGATTCATGACAGCTTCGGGATAATACACGGTCTGTATCAGATCGTCTGTCGTGCCCGGATCCATTTCGTAGAGGCTCATAAAGTTCACACCGGAGCGATATATAGCAGCGTCGGCGCACCCGCCTCCATCGGCTTTTCGGTCGCCGTTCGTATCCGTGGGGCAGCGAACTCCGATGTCGACGGTCCGATTCCCGTGCACGTTCAATCCAGTCGGGCTCGACTGCTGCGTGCAATCTGCATGGTTGAACAGCGTGCAGTTTCGGGGCGCCCACTGACGATGAGTCGTACAGCTGTTCCATTCGAACCAGCCGTCGCGACACTGTGTCGAACAGTTTCCTTCGTTGTCGCAGACGCGAGTTTCGCGGCACCACCCCTCGAACTGGCGTCCATCATTCTTCTGACCGAAATTGGATGTAACACCCCAGTTCCCGAATGGAGTGGTGTGGAGTGTCGGTGGGCATTCGGCGCTTACCGGGCCCGCAACTCTTCGGTTCTGATTCAGCCCGGTAACTGAGATGCGGCAGACTTGCCCCTGTAAAGCCGGAATCAGCAGCAATGCGGCTGCAAGCGCGCGATATTTGTTCTGGTACATGTGTGACTACTCGAATCGGAGGCGGGTTGGATTACTTGTTTGGCCGTCCACAATGAGCGTAGAGTCGATCTCACCTGCCCCGATCAGGTTGCTCGCTAGCCGTACATTCACCTGATCGAAGCCCGAGTACTCGCCCTGCGCGCCAGCAAATTGCACCGCGAAGTCAGCCGCAGCCGCGGCGCTGCTTCCACCGAGGTGCAGCGACACTGTTCCTGCAGGCCCGGTTAGGATGGCTTCCCTCTTACCAGGAACTACGGAGTGATTTGAGCCACGTAGCAGAAAGAGAGTATCGCCGGGCGCCTGGCCCTGGTTCGCTTCGAAAATGGACGGAAGTTCCAGGCCCTCGAGCGTTGCCGAGGCCATTGCTGCGAATACCGCCACCCATCTCACTAACGGGCTCCCGGCGTGAATCCCAGCGTCGCCAAAGGTACCCGGCCTAAGCATGGGGCAGATTGTATACCGACTCAAGGCAGGAGCAGAAGTCTGCGCCGCTTGAGGGCTCGTGTCTTGGCGCAAACAGCTCAGTTACCGGCACCCTGATGGATGCTTCGCTTCCCGCTCTTACGGTCCGACCGCTAGGAACTAAGAGCGACCCAGACCAGATTCAAAGCTTTTGGCCCGCGAACCCATCGTCATAGAAACCGGCACGACAAGCATGATCGATGTTGTTCTGGAGTAGCACGGGACTTGCATTCAGAACTCCACAATCGGCGTCGCGCAGTTGGGCCTCAATCCGCCGGCCGAGTCGCTCCAGGGATTAATATGGACCCTAACAACCGGTCCGCGGAATTGATGATGACCACGCACTCGGGCACCAATCAGTTTCACGGCGCCTGAGACTTTTCCCGGTGTCTGAACGGTTGCTGCCGCCCGGCTGTAATTAGCCGCTCAGCCGCAATCCCGCCTGCGACACAACCGACCACATTCCATGCAATGTCGGCCCAGTCACCACTCCGTCCCGGAATGTGCAGTTGCACCAGCTCCAGCATCGCTCCTACACAGGCTGCGGCACGAATAGCAGGAAAGCGCGACCGCGCTGTTACGAGTCGCAGGAGGAGCGCCAACACACCGTATAAGACAGCGTGTGCAGCTTTGTCAGTTCCGGCCGGCACAGATGCGGGCGCCGCCGGGGTCGGATAAACCGACGCGGCGACTACTACGGCAATCCATATGGCGAGTAGTCCGGTCAGGATCCGACGGTGACGCGCCCACCAGTCTCGGTCAGCGAGACTTCGGTCCTCCCAACGAGCGGCACGCCGAGGTGCGGCGCCTTTAACGTGTTTCATCTCTGCTCTGTGCCGCCACGCGAACCGCGATCGAGCTAAACGCGTACAGTCGGACCATGACGCCCTTCAGGTCAGACTCAATGCCGTATCGCTTTGCGACAGCTGAGGTAGACGCTGCAAGCAGGTGCACATACCAACCGCTCGTCGCCCTGCGCATACCACAGACACTTCGACGCAGGTAGATTCATGTTGCGGCGGTTCTACGACAAGAGTGGCACGGCCAGATCAACATAGTGCTCAAAAAGCGTGCGGCTGTCAAGGGAACTGCGGTGCCGGAAGTACTACGCATGTGTGTTCAACGGCGCTTCCCGGCCAAGCGCGCCGTGCACCCGAATCAGTCGAGAGCCGACATTCTGTTGTCGATCGATTGCCAGGATTGCACCCCAGCAGGTAATTTGAGCCGCCGAATAAGGTTTTCGGCTCCAAACATGCCGTCATGTAATCACTATGTCGCGCGGAACCTGCGATAAGCGGCCATGATCTGTTCACCGGTCCCATCAACGCTTGAGAAGTGTATAGAATCTTGTTTGCCATGGGACATCAACCTCGACATCCAACCTGCCTTCTTTTGGCACTTATGTTGGTTCTACAGCCCCTGGGCGCGCAGTCTTCGGACACCGTTCGGGCGCGTGTTCAAGACGTGCACTCAAGCGGATCTGAGGTACGGGTGTCGTTGACGGATGGCACTTCCGTTCGAGGGCGGATTATACGTATTGAGCCGGACGGTTTCACAGTGCGACAGAATTCAGCGCAAGAAGCTGTCGTCCCATTTGCAAAGGTTGCTGACGTTCGGAAGCACAGCAGCGGACCCCGGAAGGCACTTTGGATTCCTATTGCAATCGGCGGCGGCGTGCTCCTTGCGTTGTGCGTTGCGCCGTATCCCATAGGGTTCCTGTGCCGCTCAGATCCTTCTTAAAGCGATCGTGGAACCCCGTCCTGCTAAGCAGGGCGCCGGCTAAAGATCTCGCTTCTTCCGCCGGCACCCTCAACCTGATGTCTCCGCACTATTACGCCGTCATTTCCGATCCGGCTCGACATTCAGCGTTTGGAGCAGCCAGGAAGGCCGGCGAAAGACGTTGAACGTTGTGTTTTCAACCTACGGTCAATTCCCAGACTCTCTATGAACGCCCGAACAGCCGCCGTCCAAGGCCCACGCTCGCGAGGGCGAGCCCCACGACCATGAAAGTGCCCGGTTCTGGCACGGCTTCCGTTGGCGTGGCAGCGACGGAGATGCGGAAAGCTAACCACTCGTCATGGTTGGCACCCGGTGTGGTGGGATCCGGATCGCCGTTGCTGCTGTACCAGACCCAGCGCGCGGCGGCATCAATCCCGGGCCTTGTGGCCCAGGGCCCTCCGCCATTTACCGGACCGGCCGTAAAACCGACCCACCCGTTTGAGGGATTCGTCCCCGCGTTGGCCTTCACTATCTCCTGACTTAGCAACGTCAAGTCTGCAGCGTCACCCGTGTACGGCGCCGCGGAGCCGAGCCCCGTTGCTGTGACCTGCCATTGCGGATCGTTGCTGTAGAACTTG
>DASQEG010000163.1:0-2772 GCA_035633775.1 Bryobacteraceae bacterium | reverse complement strand
ATCGCGATGCGCATCGGCCTGCTTTCCGACACACACGGCGACCTCGACCCGGCGGTCTTCGACTACTTCGCCGAGTGCGATGAACTCTGGCACGCGGGCGATGTGGGCAGCGTCGATATACTTGACGCGCTGAACGCGTTTCGGCCGACGCGCGCAGTGTGGGGCAACATCGATGGCCAGGATGTACGGCGCCGGCTTGCAGAAGTGCTTGAGTGGGAGTGCGAAGGCATGCTTTTCCGAATGATCCACATAGCGCCAAAGCGCCGCGCTGGCGGTGGACCAATGCTTGTGTGCGGCCACTCGCACATCCTGCGGATCGCGCCCGGATACCTGAATCCGGGAGCCTGCGGGCACCACGGCTGGCACAAGGAACGGACCGTGCTGCGGTTCAGCGTCGACGGGGGCAAGCTGGGCGGAATGGAAGTAGTTCACCTCGGACCGCGCGGCCGCCGTCAGAGCTGATCCTTACGGCTGTTCGGTGTAACTTACCAGTTCGAATTGCGGCACAGGCGACTCGGAATCGGCACCACAGGTGAGCCTGCCCTGGAACGCCTGGGATCGAACTCGAAAGGAAACAATGCACGTCCGGCCGTGTTTTGCGTTTAGCGCAACTTCGTACCGCTCGCCTGTCACAACCGTGTGCACGGGGTAAAGCGCGTCGATGGCGAGTTCACCCGACTCGCGACGTGCGTAGTAGTCCGCAACCTGTTCCGGGCGTGAGAAGCATGACCGGCCGCGATACAGCGGAAGGCAGATCTCGCCGCGCTCGGTCGCGCTCACGACGTCGGGGGCCGTCTCCGGCGTGACCCGGCCATAGTAGATACCGTACGGGAACACGACCACGTTGCCGGCGAAGCGATCGCCGCCTATATGCGAGCACTGCCATGCGCGGTCTGCCACTACATCCCTTAAAGCGCAGAACACCGGCAGGCCAAACTTCGCGCAGCAGGGGTCATGGCGCCCGTGGGTGCACACGGCGAATAAAGCGTGGTCCGGAGCCGCGGTGAACTGCGCCTGCGGCAAATCGTCGTACTCGCGCAAGGTGGCCGTTTCCATCCGTGGGTTCTCCCACCCACAGTGGACACGAAAGCAGCGGAGCGGACCCTCACACTGGTGCTCCTGCCGAATGAGCAGAGTCCGCCCAACCGACTCCTGGTCGAAACTTCTGACCCAGGCCTTCAACGATGGGGAGAACAGGCTGCTGTCCTCGATTGCACGCCTGCGCCACACACTCGGACATTCGACCAGCAGCCAGTTCAGAGACCGGCCTACCGTACCGAAGATCTCTTCGCCGCGGGCCTGGGACGCGGCCGAACAAAAGAAGCGCTCAGCGGGTGACGATGGTGACGAGCCCATGAACCGCCAAGTCTCGCACGAGATTCTGGACGCTGTCGCTACTCACGGAGCTGGATGCCTGCTCCAGCTGTTCGAGCGAACATGGCAGGCCCGTTGTCAGCAGGTTGAGCAGCGGCTCGGCCGCGGGCGCAAATCTCCAGCGCCGACCGCACGCGACAAAAGAAATCTCATCCGTACTCGTGTCCAGCACAGGTACGCGACTCACTGCCCAGCGGATGACTGAGCCGCGCGGTGGCATCGCTTCGGCCGTTGCACCCCACGGGAGCGTCAACGCCGGACGCGGCCCTGCCTGCGCATCGGCATCCTGGAGATATTCATCGACCAGGCGTTCATCCCAGTTCCGAAGAATCGCGTCACGCAAGTTGTCGGCAAACGCAGCGCGATCGTGGGCGGGGCCGAACAACGGAAGGTCAGAGCGTACGATCTCCTCGCGTTTGAGTCGTTCGGTGAACCAGCGCAGCAGATCATTGCCCGTAGCGTTGTTTACGCCGACCGTGAGATGCAGTGTCGGCTCATCCAGAGGAGTCGCAACATGCCACCACCCCCGCGGAATGTACAGCAAGCTGCCCGCCTCCAGCAGCCCCTCCCAAAGCACCTCTGATGGAGGGTCGACCGCAGGCTCAACATCACGCTTCAGAGGAAACCGTCGCGTTTGTCCGTACACCTTCCAGTGCTTGCGTCCGGCAACCTGCAGTACAAACACGTCGTGGTCGTCCCAGTGCAGATCGAAGCCGTGCGAAGTACGCCAGCCAGCATAAGCATTCACCTGCACGCGGACACGGAAGAGACGCTCGAGGTTTTCCGAAAGCGTTCGCACGGGCCGTTGCAGTTCGTCAACTGCATCCAGCACAAGGGTGGCGCCGCTTCGCAGTTCTCGCGTCAGGGCGGAAGCATCCAGCCTTGGAATCGCCGGAGCGCTCCTTCTTGCGTCTTGCACAAAGCTGAGCCAGGTGTCGGGAGCCACCGGCTTGCCTTCTCGCGTCAGGCGCAGGCGCGGCGGCTGCAGCCGGTGCTCTTCAAGGATGGCGTTCAGGCGCTCCCACGGGAGCAGACCGGCGAACTTGCCCGGGTCGCCTGGTATATGAAGAAAGCCCTTGCCATAAACCTGCACGAGAAACTGCGAAACGTCTTCCGGAGCCAGAATGCCGGCGAGGTCATGAGGCCCCGCCGGCGGCATTTGCAAAGATGTTTGGGCTGAGTGGCTCAATCCTTCTTATCGTCCCAGCTGCGTCCGTCGGTCGTATCGGAGTCCGTATCCTTCGCGTCGTCCAGATCGACGTCCTCGATACCCGAGCCCTCGTCGCCGCTATCGGAGTCACCTCCCAGCAATCCGTCCTTCTTGTCTGAATCTCCCCGATCCTGGAGCCCTCGTTGGTCCTGCGCTTTGAGGGGCTCAGAGCCCCGGAACAGGTCATC
>DASQEG010000162.1:0-4550 GCA_035633775.1 Bryobacteraceae bacterium | reverse complement strand
GGAGGCCATGCTGCACTCCCACGGATTGAACGACCTGATCTCGGAGCTGTAGCATGGATGCATTTCCTACTCTGAAGACCGGCGCAATTACTCAATGCCCGTCGTCGCGCTCGATCGAACACAGGACGGTAGTCCTCAGCTATGTGGATGGCACTGAACAGCGGTTCCGATCGATGGCACGGCCGTCGCGTCGCTGGGTCGTTCACCTCGCCGCCGTTTCCGAATCTGAGCTGTATGCCATCGAGGAGTTCTACAACTCACGGCAGGGTCGCGGTGGAACATTCTCTTTCACAGACCCCTGGACGGGAAAAGTGCACCAGCAGTGCCGGTTCGAGTCAGACACGCTGACCATCACGATTGGCGGGCACGACCTGGGTAGCAGCACGGTGGTAATCCGGGAGGTGCAAGGTGAGTGAGACGCTCGTGTTTCCTCAGCTCGCATCAGGTGCTTTGAGTTGTCTACCGTTGAAGCGAACAACAAGAGCACGGACGATCCTAAATGACTTACCGGGAGGAGCAGAGATCCGCCTCAGCGATCCAGACCACCGCAGCCACCTGCTCGATTTAAGATACACGGAACTTTCGGACGCCGAACTTGTCACGATCGAACAGTTCTTTTTGTCGTGCGAGGGCCGTCTTAGAAGCTTTACCTTCTGTGACCCCACGGGCAACCTCCTCCGCTGGAGCGAGGCTCTGGACAAGGCCCCGTGGACCACAGACCCCCTGGTGACGTGTCAACCTCAACAGGCCGGGATCACCGCCGTGACAAACGCCGGTCAAGACGCGCGAGGGTTTCGGCAGAAGGCATCCGTACCTCCTGGATATGAGGTCTGTTTGGCGCTCGAGGCGCGTTCAGCAAGTCAGGTGGAAGTCACGCTTGCCGCAGAGTTGACTGCATCTCCTATTCAGGTCCGGTCGAAAGCCGGTGGTGACTGGCAACTCCACTGGTTGTCCTGCAAGGCAGACGTCGAGGAAGGTACAGAATTCTCGGTTAGCGTCGAAGGAGGGGCAACTGTTGAGATACGGCACGTCAGGCTGTGTGCGCAACGGCTTCCTGGCGCTTATCGGAGAACCTTCGAGGTCCCGAGTATTTGGCCTGAGGCCCGGTTCGACCAGGATGAATTGGTCATAGAGACCCATGGAGTAGATGCGCACACCACGGCGCTGTGCATCCGGGTCCATTCACAAGGCACGTTATGAAATCCGTCAGCGAACTCAAGCAGTCGACAATCACAGAAACTCCGCTGCTGCTATTCGAGTGCAAGCGCGGGTCGGGCGCAACTGATCGATGGAGCACGCATTCAGTAACCGTGGAAGGCAACCGGTACAGCGCTCGCGTGCTGCGGCACAATCTGCTTGAATTCCGAGGCGGATCCGATCTGGCGATCGAAGCAGCCGCGAAACTGACGCTCACGCTCGCCAATGCGGATTCGTATTTCTCGCAGGTCATGCGCGGTGAGGGCTGGAAGGGCGCAAAGCTGGTTGTATCGTTTACGTTTTGGGATGCTAGGGAGGCCGCGGCCGCAAGCGAGACTATCGTCGTCTTCAAAGGTGTGTGCAACCCTCCAGACGAAGTCACTGAGGGGACGATCCGGCTCACGTTCACCAGTCGCATGAACATGCAACGCGTACTGTTGCCGCAGGTTCGGATCCAGCGCCGCTGCCCGTGGATGTTCCCAGCGAATGAGCAACAGCGGTCCGAAGCGGCAGCTGGCGGGGCCCGCGGTACCTACTCTCCGTTTCATTTATGCGGGTACTCACCTGCGGACGCAGGCAACACTAACAACGGCGAGTTCTTCACGTCCTGTGATCATACGCGAGCCCAATGCATTGAGCGCGGGATGTTCGACAAAGACGACCAAGGCCGGACTACCCGGCGATTTGGCGGCATTGGATTTGTCCCCTCAACGATCAGTGTCAAGACGTATGGTGACCGTGGAACACATCTAAGCGCCGCAACGGATAACGAATCCAAGTACAACGACTTCGTACCTCTGGTTTACGGGACCGCATGGCATCGCCCCCCCGTTGTATTCGCAAGAAGCGACGGCAATCTTACCCGGATGGAAGTGCTGCTGGGTCTTGGTGAGATTGAGGCGGTCCTCAAGGTGATAGCGAATGGTGTCGAACTTCCATCCGGGTCGTCAGCTAAAAACGCAACGGCGACCGGTTGGTATAACGTGGTGACGCACGGATCAAGAAGCGGGGCGTTTAACCTGGACTTCCTGAACGCGGACGGTACGCCGGCAGGAGACCCGTACGGCAGCATGGCGGTGCTCTCCGTAGTCATCCCGAACAGACTGCATGAAGGGAAGGGTCTGCCTCGGGTGGAAGTTCTGATCCAGGGCTTACGCTGTCCGGTGTTCGATGAGAACGGGGCCGAACTGGGACTCCAATTCACGAACAATCCCGCGTGGGTACTACTCGATATCTTGCGAAGAAGCGGATGGGAACTCGACGAAATCGACGTGGCGAGTTTCGCAAGGTCAGCAGTGTACTGCGACGAGCGTATCGAGTCTACAGATTTGCACGGAGCGACCGTTCAGATTCCCAGGTTCCAGTGCAACCTTGCCCTCCGGCAGCGTCGAAGCGCCGCCGACATCATACGTGGCGTCCGCAATGGATCAGGGCTGAGTCTCACGTATGGCGTTGGGGGCCTGCTCTCCCTCCAGCCGGAGAGTTCGCTTGCGGTACAGCATCCCACTAAGGTTGCTTCGAGTAATAGCCTGGAGCCGCTTGGAGGCGGCTGGCCGGCGTACGAGTTCGGAGACAGCAGCTCTTCGTTCTCCGACATACTGCGCCGACAGGGTGGAGCACCGAGTGTGCGGTTGTGGTGCCGTAGCAGTGCCGAATCCGCAAATCGATACTCAGTCGAGTTTCAGGATGAGTTTAACGAGTTTCAGCAAGATAGCTTGTCACTCGTAGACGTTGAGGACTCGATTACATCCGGTGCTGAGGTCAGCGCTCCATTGTTGGCATTAGGTATTCCGAACTTCAACCAGGCCGCCCGCGTAACCCGGCTGGCGTTGGACAAGTCCCTGCGCGGCAATACGTACATTGAGTTCGAAACCGGTCTGCGTGCGATTGGCTTGAAGCCTGGTGACCTGATCACCGTAAGTTATGCAAAAGAGGGTCTGGCCCGACAAGCATTCCGCATCGTCAGAATTGTTCCGGGTCAGAACTTCGAGACTGCGATCGTCACCGCGCAATGGCACGATGATACCTGGTACATAGGACGACAAGGGACTGATGGCCTTGCCGGAGGCGGCCGGCTTCCGATGCCTCAACTCGGCGTGCCACGACCGCTGGTCGGAACGGTGATGACAAACGGCACCTCGGACTTCGGTGTCGAGGAAATGTACCACGAAAGAACCGATGGATCCTGGGATCTGACACTCTCTGTCACTTACCAGGTTCCGGACAAGCCTCCGATCGGTGCGCCGAGTCGTCCTGTGCTGAGCCTCAGTTGTGACGTCGAATCGTCCGGAGGAAACCTGAAAGGAGGCAGGGACTATTACTACGCCGTTTCCTCGGTTAACGCGGCTGGTCAGGAAAGCTCACTTTCGTTTATTGTTCGGGCCGCGGTCTCCCCTGCGACGGATACTAATACCGTGCTCCTCAAACAGATCAGCTGCAGCCCGGATGCGGTGAAGCTTCGGATCTATCGCGGAGAGAACCCTTCAGAGCTCGGCCGTATCGCAACTCTGGACGCCGTTTCCAGTACGTTTCGGGATCATGGTCAAAGCCTTGTGGACGGTGTTGCACCTGATGAGCACTTTGATCATGCAAACTTCTACTGGCGTCTGGAGGTGTCGCCTGAACGCCCCGTCACAGGGCATTCACAGCTCTCAGTTTCTGCTGCGGAAGCTGGCTTCCTGAAAGATGAATTTCGGGGTAAGTCCGTGCGCGTTGTTTCCGGGAAGGGCCGGGGACAGGAGAGGACAGTCGGATCAAATACCACAGATACAGTATCCGTAACGGAAAAGTGGGAGCTTGAGCCGGACGAGACCTCAACGTTTGCGATTTGTGAGCCTGCCTGGACTCCTGCAGCGACGGGCAACCAAAGTCCGGTCACCTTTTCGGTTCCGAACCGGCAGGGATCAGTAGTCCAGATTCTCGGGCTGGCAGCAAACGTGCAAAACCGCGAGTGCGCAATCGCTCTATCCCCTGTAACGAGGCATGTGGCAGGCGGTGCCGCACTGGACGAAGATGTACCTGATGCTCCACTCTTCGGAGTGTCGACGTCGGGACGAGGGACGCTCGACATTGGAGGGATCGGTTTTACAACCCCGGCAAATACGCGCGGAATCATAGCTGGAAGTCTGACGATTCATTACTGGAACGAACTTGATGGTGAAACCGCCGTACGGGCCGTTCAAGCCGTTAATGCCGGATCCGACAGTCTGACCCTGACGTCCGTCGATGACATCGTTGAGGGCGCAGTCCTACAAATCGGGCAGGAGCTGGTTAAGGTTAGCTCCGTCGCTGGCACGACAGTTGATGTTGAGCGAGGAGCCTTTGGAACACAGGCAGGCCAACATCAGGGGGCC
>DASQEG010000161.1:0-11192 GCA_035633775.1 Bryobacteraceae bacterium | reverse complement strand
AACCACAGTTCGGGAGGAGTAACGATAATTGGCTCTTCCATCGACTGGTCCTGAATTCACCAAAAAAGAAGGCCGGGGGATCTGCACTCGGCAGACCCTCCGGCCCGTCTTCAGGAGGTGAACTAACGCGCTTCTTGTTTCGCGCTGCACGTCGGTTGCGCGTGAATCAAACCTACCAGCCATGCCCCGTCGCCGCGCGCCGAATAAGTTCTAAGCAGTTGATTACGAAGGCGATAAAGTTTCTCACCGCCTGTGACCGTCCGCTCACAGTCGTGCGTCGTGCCGCATTTCCAACCGAAACAGGACTCATTGGCGTTGTGCACCGAGTCCCAAATCAAATCCGCCGGGTCAGAAGGAGCCGACTTTGAGATAGGCTGGTAAAGCACCAGGCATTTATGGAGACCCACGTCAGAGCGGTGGCAATCGGTAATCTCGCGTTTGGTGTGTTCGCGATCATAGTGCCGCTTGCGGTTCTGCTTGGGTATGGAGGTTGGCGCGAGGTCTGGAGTCAGGCCGAGGCTTTCACCGGCGGCGGCTTCGTAGCTACCGGCCTGGGTGTTCTCCACGTGCTAGTGGCCGTTCCGTGCATTCTTGGCGGGCTTGGACTGTTGCGCCTTCAGGGCTGGGCGAGGCTCGTAGTGATTCTGGCGAGTGCGGTCAACCTTCTAATCGTGCCCCTTGGCACCTGCCTCGGAACATACTCGCTTTGGGCGCTGACTCAGCATGAGTCTGAGCCGCTATTCAGCGAGCAGGCGTTTCGACGGCGGCCGGGGCGCTAGAGTCTGCGAAAATAGGAGTTGCGCTCCTTCCTTCCGCTCGTCCTGACGGCCACGCTCGCAGGGCAAACCGCTGACCAAACTCGGAAAGACTCGATCGTGGTTACCGGCGTATGGCAGCCGCTACCGCTCGATGAGAACGAGCGGCCCGTGCGGACGGTGCAGCTCGATGACCGCCTCCGCCTGCTAAGCAACACCTTCACCGATCTGCTCCGCCTCGACTCGTCCGTTGATCTCTGGCAGCGCGGTGCGAACGGAATTCAGGCCGACATTTCGATCCGTGGGGGCACGTTCGGCCAAACGCTCGTGCTGATGGACGGCATGCGGCTGAACGACGTGCAGTCGGGACATCACAATTTGAACTTGCCAGCCCCTCTTGAATCGGTCGGTCAGGTGGAAATCATGAAGGGGTCCGGCTCCGCTTTGTATGGTTCCGATGCAGTTGGAGGAGTGGTGCATTTCATTACCCGGCAGCCGGAAGCCTCGGAAGTAAGACTTCGGGCTGCGGCCGGAAACTTCGGCGTGAACCAGCAGCGAGCGGCGGTCACTGTCGCCGGCACCGCCGCATCGCAGGAGCTCACGGTATCGCGCGACTTCTCGACAGGCTTCATCCCTAACCGCGACTACCGTAACCTCAATCTCGGTTCGACTACACGAGTACAATCGCGCGTTGGCTGGACAACCCTTCACTTGTCGCACCGCGACTCGCCTTTCGGGGCCGAGCAGTTCTACGGCAACTTCAACTCCTGGGAGCGCACGAAGGCCTGGTGGGCTGCAGCGCGCCAGAGCCTCGGAACTGGTACGGACGTATCTTTCGCCTATCGCCGACACACGGATCTCTTCGTCCTTTACAGAGACCGGCCGCAGGTATTCACAAACCGTCACGCCGCCGAGAGCTGGCAGCTTACCCTGCGCCGCCGTGACGAATTCGGACAAAATGCGACCTTCCACTACGGTGCCGAAGGCCTCGGCGACGAGATCGTGAGCAGCAATCTGGGACAGCACAGCCGCGGGCGAGGTGCAGTTTACGCCGCGCTCGACTTGCGGGCAGTGAGGCGCTTCTCTTTCTCAGCCGGTGTCCGAGACGAATTTTATGGCTCAGGCAAGCACCAGATATCGCCCTCGTTCAGCACGGGCGTATGGCTCCGGCCTGCGTTCAAGCTACGAGCCAGCGTGAGCCGCGCGTTCCGTCTTCCTACCTACACTGACCTCTACTATCAGGATCCGGCAAACATCGGGTCACCGCACCTCAGGCCGGAGCGCGCCTGGAGCTATGATGGCGGGCTTGACTGGAAGCCCGGCGGGGGAAGATTCAAAGCCGCTGTCACCGTTTTTCACCGGCGTGAGACGGACGGCATCGACTACGTCCGCGCGAGCCCGTCCGATGTCTGGCGCGCCACCAACTTCCAGAATCTGAACTTTACCGGCGTTGAGATCTCTACGGCCACTCGCACCGGGCAAGGCCAGCACGTAGAGTTCAGCTACACCGGCCTGCGGGGCGCGCAGGAGGCGATTGAGGGCCAGCAGTCGAAGTACGTGTTCAACTATCCGCAGCACACCGGAATTGCAGGCTGGACGGGGTCGTACCGCGGGCTGGCGGCACGGACGAGACTTGGCGTGACGCGCCGTCTTGCGCGCGATCCGTATGCGCTTTGGGACCTCTATGGAGCTTCCACCCGAGGCCCTGTTCGTCCTTTCCTGCAGCTTACGAATCTTAACGGTGCGGTGTATCAGGAGATCCCCGGAGTTGCTATGCAAGGTCGGGCCGTCGTGGGCGGAATTGAACTCGTGCTGCGTCGGAACTAGGTCCGCCCGGCCCACGATACACTGATTGCAGGACAGCACGCCGTTTGAAGAAGTTCCTCGTCTTTCTTACAGCTGGTGTTGCCTTCGCGGCCACCGAAGGGCAGCTCGACAGCAGCCGAAGCCTATTCAGTGTCATGTCGGCGGTAATTGCAGCCTCACCTGATTCGCCCTCCGACGAACTGCGCGCCGGAATCCGAAAGGCTGTGCTTGCACGTAGTCCAGCCGTTTTGCCCGAGTTGCGAACGTTTCTTTATCAACACCGCAAACCCGACGCTGCCGCCAACATCGCGCAGTATGTCTCGTTTGCGCTGAACTCTCAAGATCCCCCCCAGTTCGTGCCCGTGCTCGAGGGGTCCGAAGCCCCTCCCGATGTTCAGCCTCTTGGCGCGTTTCGGGAGCTGATGGCTCGCTTTCATCAGGAAGCGGCGATTGACGAGCTTTGGGCGAAGCTGCAGCCCGCACATGAAGCTGCAATCGCCCGGCATCATGAGCCCGTCTCGCGTGCCCTGCTCGAAGCCAACGCTTACCTTCGGAATCCCACCAGCGGCTATATGGGCCGTAGATTCCAGGTGTTCGTCGATCTAATTGGGCCCCCGAACCAGGTCCACACGCGAAGCTACAAAGATGATTACTTCATCGTCGTGACGCCTTCGGCCGAGCCGCGCATCGCCGACGTGAGGCACGCCTATCTGCATTACCTGCTGGATCCGCTGGCCACGAAGTATACGGAGCGAATCGCAAGGCTGAAAGGATTAGGCGATTACGCCCAGGGCGCCCCTGCTCTGGAGGAATCATACAAAGCCGACTTCCTGTTGCTCACTGTCGAGTCATTGATCAAAGCCATCGAGGCTCGCCTCGATCGTAAGCCGTCGTCTGTACCCGAGGCGCTTGCGGAAGGGTTCGTCCTCGCACCGTACTTCTACGAGCAGTTGCCAGGATACGAGAAGCAGGACGCGGCCATGCGGTTGTTTCTGCCTGAGATGCTGGATTCCGCCGATCTGAAGAAGGAAGACCGTCGGCTGCAGCAGGTAAAGTTCGCTTCCACGAGATCGCTGAAGACAGCTCCGGCTGCAGCCGTGCCCGTTGCTGAACCCGCGATCGAGGCAGCCGACAAGCTGTATGCCGGACGCGAGCTGGACAAAGCACGGGAAGCTTATCTGGCGATCATTCGTCACGATGACGACCGCGCCGCCCATGCCCGGGCATATTATGGTCTGGCACGCATCGCTGCACTGCGGAATGAGCCCGATCTCGCTGAGCAGCTGTTTCGTAAGACACTGGAGTCGTCACCCGATCCTCACACCCACTCGTGGAGCGAGGTGTACCTCGGGCGGCTTGCCGAGGGGTTCGGCGAGCGCGACAAGGCGGAAGGACATTATAAGGCGGCTCTCGCAATCTCAGGAGTGCCGCCTGGCGCAAGACAGGCAGCTGAGCAGGCGCTGCAAAAGCTGGGCAATCGGTGAGTCGGGTCTGCTCAAGACAAGGAACGAGGTAACGGAAGGAATGATCATTCGAACTCTGATGACAAGCGCCGTGGCGCTCGCATTGACGGCCACGATGGCCTTTGCTCAGCCAAAACCGAAGTCGCAAAAAGAAGTAGATGCCATCATGGCGATCCAGAACGCGACCGAACCGGCCGCGCGCATCGCTGCGGTCGAGAACCTGGTGACCAAGTTTGCCGACACCGAATTCAAGTCATTCGCACTCATGGTGGCTGCGGCATCCGCACAGCAGATGAACGACTTCGAGAAGATGGTGATTTATGCAGAGCGGACGCTCGAAGCGGATCCGAAGAACTTTCAGTCGATGCTGATGCTGGCCAGCGGCATCGCCCAGCGGACACGCGAGCATGACCTCGACCGCGAAGACAAGCTGAAGAGGGCCGAGAAGCTCGCCAACGACGCAATCGCCATCTCGAAGACCGCACCCAAGCCGAACCCTCAGCTTACCGACGAACAGTGGGAAGCGGCCAGAAAAGATGTTGTTTCCCAGGCATACGAAGCTCTGGGCCAGGCCGCGATGGTGCGCAAGAAGTACGACATGGCGGCGCAGAACTGGAAGACGGCCATTGAGAGTGCTGCATCGCCCGATCCGGCGACGATGGTTCGCCTCGCCAGCGCTTATAACCAGATGCAGAAGCCCGATGAGGCCATCGCAGTGCTGGACAAAATGAACACAATGGCCGAGGTTCATCCGCAGATCAAGGCCGCAGCTACTGAGCAGCGGAACACCGCAGTGAAGCTGAAAGGCGGAGCAAAGCCCGCGGGTGCAGCGGCGACGACACCGGCCGCCCCGGCGACCACTACTCCCGCTCCGACGACGGCACCGGTCGCTCCGGCGACCACTCCGGCTCCCGCGAAGTAACCACCTCGTCTGCTGTGGGCGCGGATCTCCGAGAACTCGAAGCGAAGCTCGGTTACGAGTTTCGGGATCGTGATCTGTTGAGCCGCGCCCTGACCCACCGTTCCTACTCCTCCGAATCCAGACCCGGGCATTTTCAGCCGGACAACGAGCAGCTCGAATTTTTCGGCGACAGCATTCTCGGCTTCATCATCAGCGATGAGCTTGTAAAACGGCATCAGGCGCATGGTGAGGGGCGACTTTCGCGCTCACGCAGCCAGATGGTCAGTGCGCGTTGGCTGCATCGCGTAGCCGAGGAGATCGGGCTCGGGGATTACCTGCGGCTCGGACGCGGAGAAGAACACAGCGGCGGACGCACCAAGCTCAACCTGCTGGCAGACGCACTCGAAGCACTCATCGCCGCACTGTACCTTGACGGGGGCATGGACGCGGCACGCCGGTTTGTGCTCGAGCATGTCTGGTCCGACACGCTGGCCTCCACCGTCGAGCACACCAATTACAAAGGCATGCTCTGGGAGCGTGCCGGAGCGGAAAAGCTTGTGCCTCCGCAGTACCGTGTCGTCGAAACTTCTGGTCCTGCTCACCTCCCGCGCTTCACAGTGGAGGTCTCTCTTGGAGACCGTACCGCACGAGGCGAAGGAGCGACTAAGAAGGACGCGGAGCAGGAAGCCGCTCGTGCTTTGATGGAAGGTTGGCCCGTCGCACCGTAATCCTGTTTGCCGCAGCCGTATCTCTTGCGTTCGCGGCAAAACCACGCCTCGTTGTACTCACCGATATCGGTGGCGACCCAGATGACGAACAGTCGATGGTGCGCCTTATGGTGCACTCGAATGAGTTCGACGTTGAGGGTCTCATTGCTTCCGCGAGCGGCACCCCAGGCGAGCTGAAGAAGAATGCAACACGCCCTGATCTCATCCGACGGATCGTCGCGAAGGTTCACCCCAACCTTCTGCAGCATGATCGCGGTTTTCCCCTGCCATCCCGCCTTGCAGAAGCCATCCGGTCCGGAAAGAAATACGATGCGAGGGCAATGTGCAACGGCGAGGGACGGCACACGTACGGATCCCGTCACATCATCGCTGTGGTGGACCGAAACGATTCGCGCCCCGTCAACATAGCCGTCTGGGGCGGGCCGACCGACCTCGCTCAGGCCTTGTGGCGCGTACGGTCCACCCGGTCAGCTGAAGAACTCAGGCGATTTACTGCGAAGTTGCGCGTGTTCGCTATTGGGCACCAGGACGACTCCGGCCCGTGGATTATGCGTGAGTTCCCGGATCTGTTCTATGTTCTCGCCTCTGTCGACCCTGCTGACGTACTCGGACATACCTACAAAGGTAAGGACCGGCGGAAGTACCGTCAAGCTCCGGGCAACTGACGCACATGATCCTGACAAGGATCGGCTGAGCTTTGCGTGGTGGGTTTACAAGGAAGCAGGAACTCTGAGTGACGATGTCCAGTTACACCCGGACGGACGGACCGTCGCAATCACGTTGCCTGTCGTAAACCAGCCGCGGACGGTTCACGTCATGTTGGAAGTACGGGACAGCGGTACTCCGGTGTTAAGTACGTTTCGACGTGCGGTGATCGAGGTTCGCCCCCGTTGAGCGGGGTTCGGGTGATGAACCCGCAGGCTATACTGGAAGATCTATCGATCCGCAGTTCCCCAAGGAGTTTGTGCAAGCATGTTCGATCTGTTTCGCAGCCGCGACAAGGCCATGCGGTATGTGCTCGGTACCTTATTGGGCCTCGTAGCACTTTCGCTGGTCGTGACTCTGATCCCCGGATTCGGGATGCCAGGATCCGCTCCGGAACAGGTCGTGGCAGAGATTGGCGACCAGCAACTGACGTTGCGCGAGGTCCAGAACACGATTCAGGGAGCGCTGCGCGGCCGGGAGATTCCTCCACAGATGGTGCAGATGTACGTTCCGCAGATGGTCGATCGCATGATCGCGGAACGGGCGATCGCTTATCAGGCCGAACGGCTTGGATTCAAGATCACCGATGAGGAACTCGCGAGTGCAATTCGGTCGATGCTGGCACAGTACTTTCCGAATGGGAATCCGACACAGCAGGAGTATCAGCGCTTCCTGCAGGGCCAGAACCTGACCGTTTCCGAGTTCGAGCGCAACGTGCGAGCGAACCTGCTGCTGCTCAGGCTCCAGAACATCGCCATGGAAGGCGCGGTGGTGAGTCCTGCTGAGATCGAGACCGAGTACCGGCGGCGCAACGACAAAATCAAAGTAGAGTACGTCAAGTGGACGCCCCCCGCGGATCTGCGCTCACAGGCGGTTGTTACCCCCGAAGAGATGCAGATGTACTACAACAGCCAGAAGGCGCAGTTCACCACCGAGGAGAAACGCTCCTTCACTGTGCTGATTGCCGACGAGGCTAAAATCGGAGCGACCATTCAGCAGCCTGAGGCCGAGCTCCGCGCTTCCTACAACCAGAATCTGGACCGCTTCCGTACGCCCGAAAGGGCCCGCACCCGCCACATTCTCATAAAGACCACCGACAAGAGCCCCGCTGAGCAGGCGGCTGCTCAGAAGAAGGCAAAGGATCTGCTCGAGCAATTGCGCAAAGGTGCGGACTTTGCCGAGCTGGCGAAGAAGAACTCAGAAGACCCCGGCTCAGCAGCCAAGGGCGGCGACCTCGACTGGGTGACGCGCGGGCAGATGGTGCCTCCCTTTGAAAAGGCTGTTTTCTCCCTGCCGGTGAAGCAGATCAGCGACCTCGTGACGACGGAGTATGGCCTTCACATCGTTCAGGTGCTGGAGCGCGAGCAGGCGCGGGTAAAGCCCTTCGAGGAAGTGCGCGACCAGCTTGCATCCGACAATCGCCGGGAGGCTGTGTTCAACCGTATGCAGCAGGTTATCGAACAGGCTCGCGCGGAACTGGCAAGGAATCCAGGCAATGCTGACCAGGTTGCCAGCCGGCTTGGCCTGAGTGTGTACAAAGTCGACAAAGCGGGCCGCGGGACCTCAATACCGGAGATTGGCACCAGTGCTGATCTGGAGGCAAACGTTGCCGGCCTGCGTGCCGGTGAGGTGTCTCAGGTCGTTCAGGTGGGGCCGTCCAAGCTCGCCGTTGCCGCGGTCACGCAAGTGTTCCCGGCGCGCCCAAGCGAGTTCGCGGAGGTCCAGGATCAGATTCGGGAGACCCTGATCTCACAAAAGACCGCCCAGGCCGGCGACATGCGCCGGAAGCAGGTCACGGATGCACTGAAGGCTGCCGGAGGAAACATGCAGGCCGCTGCAAAGGTCGCGGGATCGGAGATCAAGTCGACCGACTTCTTCAATGTTGAGGGTGCGGCAGAAGGCATCGGCTCGGCTTCGCATCTCGCCGAAGGCTTCCGTAAGGGAACGGGCACCGTCGTCGGGCCCTTCACGGTCGGCACGGACGTGTTCCTCGCGCGAGTGGTCGAAAAGCAGAACGCCGATCCGGGCAAGCTTGCATCCGAACGCGAGTCGCTGATGCTCGCGGTTAAGCGGCAGCGCGCAGCCGAGCGCAAGGAGCTGTTTGAGGACGGTCTGGTTGCTCAACTGGTTAGAGAAGGCAAAGTCAAGAAATACCAGGAGAACATTGCCCGTCTGATGCAGAACTTCCGCGGCTGATCGTTCCGATGCACGAAGCGATCGATTTCCTGCGGACCCTCACGGATCCCGATAAGCTGCGTACGTTTCTTGCCACCGTGCTCTCCGGCTGGTGGTCGTATCTGCTTCTGTTTGCCATCGTTTTTGCCGAGACGGGTCTTCTGGTGGGGTTTTTCCTTCCCGGGGACTCGCTGCTCTTCACCGTTGGTGTGGTCGCAGGCGCGGGTGGTCTCAACATCGTTTCCATCAACGTGGTGCTGATCATCGCAGCGATCGTAGGCGATGCTGTCGGCTACATGCTCGGGCGAAGCACCGGCCCTCGTGTATTCCGGGAGAATTCCCGGTTTTTCAAGCGCGACCATCTGCTACAGACGCAGGCCTTCTACGAGAAGCACGGCGGCAAGACGATCATCTACGCCCGTTTTGTACCGATTGTTCGCACGTTTGCACCGTTCGTCGCGGGCGTTGCCCGGATGCCTTACTCGCGCTTTGCCGCATTCAACATCTTTGGCGGCATCGGCTGGGTTGTGGCGATGACGATGTCCGGTTATTTCCTCGGGAACGTGCCTCTGATTCGCGCGCATTTCGAGAAGGTCGTGATCCTGATCGTCATCGTCTCCGTGCTGCCCGTGGTCTTCGAGTACGTCAAGCACCGGAGAATGTCCGCGCCGCTCTGATACTCTCGGCTGAAGATGAGGGTTGTTGTCTCTTCCGTGTTCTCAGCCTTTGTTGTTCTCGGTGCAGGCGCTGACTGGTCTGCTTCGGGCGGCGGCTGGGAAAGTACGCGCCACTCAACGCTGAAGCAGATTCACCGCGGCAACGTAGCGCAATTGCAGGTCGCGTGGAAGCACGATACCGGCGATGCCTTCGAGGGATCGGAGATGCAGTGCAACCCGGTGGTGGTTCGCGGCGTGGTGTATGCAACCACTCCGAAACTGCGAATCATAGCCCTCGATGGCGCTTCGGGCAAACTGCTCTGGAGCCACGATCCGCATGACGGCAAAGGCGTGAAGTCGAAGGTACGCACCCGCGGCCTGACGTACTGGGAGTCTGGCAGCGACCGGCAGCTGTTTGTCGGTGTGGGTCACCACCTTCTCGCACTGAACGCAGGTACGGGAAAACCTGTCGAGACCTTTGGCAACGGAGGTCGCATCGACCTCCGTGAAGGGCTTGGACGCGATCCTGGAACCCTCAACGTGGGCGCAAACAGCCCGGGCGTAATTTATCGCGATCTGCTAATCCTGGGCAGCATCGTACCCGAAGGTCTGCCTTCCGCACCGGGAGACATCCGAGCCTTCGATGTTCGTACCGGCAAACAACGCTGGGCTTTCCACACGATTCCGCAGCCGGGCGAGGCGGGGTACGACACATGGCCGAAAGAGGCCTGGAAGTACACTGGCGGCGCCAACTCGTGGCCCGGACTTGCTCTGGACGCAGAACGAGGCATCGTCTACGCACCCACGGGTTCGGCAGCCTTCGACTTCTTCGGATCGAATCGCCATGGCGACAATCTCTACGCCAACAGCCTTCTCGCACTTAAGGCAGGGACCGGCGAACGGCTCTGGCATTACCAGTTCGTTCGACATGATGTCTGGGATCGCGACCTTCCTTCCGCTCCAAGCCTCATTGACGTGAAGCGCGACGGCAAGGTGATTCCTGCCGTGGCGCAGATCACGAAGAGCGGCCACGTTTGGGTGTTTGATCGCGTGAAAGGAACGCCGCTGTTCCCGGTGGAAGAGATCAACGTGCCGCAGTCGCCTGTGGCTGGCGAGAAACTCGCTCCGAAGCAGCGCCTGCCGCTAAAGCCTGCACCGTTCGCGCGACAGGAATTTACCGAGGCGATGGTGACACAGCGAACTCCCGAGGCGCACAACGCCGTCCTTGAACAGTTTCGCAAGCTTCGCAGCGGTCCTCAGTTCACGCCGCCTTCTACGGAAGGGACGATCATTTTCCCCGGATTCGATGGTGGCGGCGAGTGGGGCGGCCCAGCCTGGGATCCGGACACGGGGCTGTTCTACGTGAACTCGAACGAGATGCCCTGGGTGCTCCGGCTGGTACCAAAGGGTGCTCCCAAGGGTGCGTTAAGCGGCAGAAGTTTGTACGATCGCAACTGCGCGGGTTGTCACCGGCCGGATTTGGCCGGGAGTCCACCCGAGTTCCCGGCTCTGCGTGAGATCGCAAAGGTGCGTACGCGTGAACACATCGCCACGGTCGTAAAGAAGGGCGCTGGGCGTATGCCGGGCTTTCAGCATCTGGGGGAGCCCGCGCTGGAAGCCATCCACCGATTTCTCGTGACTGGCGAGGACGCTCCTGCCGCCGCGGCCCGCGCCGGAAGCCCGTCACCTTTTGAGGTCCCCTATGGAATCGACGGCTATAACCGTTTTCGCGACCCCGAAGGTTACCCGGCCGTGGCGCCGCCATGGGGAACGCTGAATGCGATCAGCCTGAACACAGGCGAGTATGCCTGGAGGATCCCGTTCGGCGAGTTTCCTGAGCTCGCGGCGAAGGGCCTGAAGAATACCGGCACCGAGAACTATGGAGGAGGCGTGGTCACGGCCGGCGGCCTGCTGTTCATCGGCGCCACGAATCACGATAAAAAGTTCCGGGCATACGACAAGCGGGATGGCACTCTGCTGTGGGAAATAACTCTGGACGCCAG
>DASQEG010000160.1:0-9565 GCA_035633775.1 Bryobacteraceae bacterium | reverse complement strand
GACCGCGATTGCTGCTGTGACGTTCACCGCCTGACCCGCATTGTGTCCTTCACCGTGCCCGGGGCCGCTCTCGATCAGCGGTGCGTGATAGGCGACGCCCGGCTTCTGCGACGTTTCCGGCAAGCCGTCGATGTCGGCCATCAATCCGATTACCGGTTTTCCGGATCCCCACTCCGCCACAAATGCGGTAGGCATCCCAGCCGCCCCACGCTGGATTCGGAAGCCCTCTTTTGCAAGCAGGCCGGTGACGTAATCCGCGGTTGCCTTCTCCTGATATCCCAGCTCCGAGAAGCTGAAAATCGAGTCAACCATCACCTGCGTGAACTTACTGCGAGCCTCGATCATTTCAGCCGCAGCCTGCTTCAGCACATCGGTCGATGGCTGCTGCGCAAAAAGCGCCGCGGCGCAGAAGAAGCCGGCAAATCTCATTTGCACAGTGTATGCTGCGTGGCCCGCTCGCTTCCTTACGCACTTCGGCGGTCCACAGGGTCCCGTCAACCCGGGAATCGCTTTGCCTGCGCCCGTCCCGATGCTACGATTAAAGCTGCTTCGCTGTTTCTTCGCCATGGATGTACAAGCTCGGTTGCGAATTCTTGCCGATGCGGCTAAGTATGACGTTTCGTGCGCGAGCAGCGGGTCAAACCGCAAGCGCCCGGACGATGGTCTTGGGAACGGTGCTCCGGTCGGTATCTGCCACAGCTATACACCCGACGGCAGGTGCGTATCGCTGCTGAAGATTCTGCTCACGAACTACTGCATCTACGACTGCACGTATTGCGTTAACCGCATCTCCAGCGACACTCCCCGCGCGCGGTTCACACCTGAAGAAGTAGCGACCCTGACCGTCGAGTTTTACAAACGCAACTACATCGAAGGACTCTTTCTCAGTTCCGGCGTTGTCGGGAGCGCCGACGCGACAATGGAGTTGCTGATCCGAGCGGCGCGGATCCTTCGCGAACAGCATCGATTCGGCGGCTACGTCCACCTGAAAGCTGTGCCAGGCGCATCGCAGGAGTTGCTCGCCGAAGCAGGACAGTGGGCGGACCGTCTTAGCGCAAACATCGAACTCCCCACTCAGGCCGACCTCGACAAGCTTGCTCCTGCCAAGTCACATGCCGAGATCACTACGTCAATGGAGCAGATCCGCGACAGCATCCTCGATGCCAGGGACCTTGGGAAAGCTTCGTATGCGCGTGCCGGCCAAAGCACTCAGATGGTCATTGGCGCGACGGCCACTCCCGATGCAGAGGTCCTCACGACTTCCGCCAGCCTGTATCGCACCTACAAGCTTCGACGTGTCTACTACTCCGGGTTCAGCCCTATCCCGCACTCCGATCCACGCCTGCCAGTCGACCGGGCGCCGCTGGTGCGCGAGCATCGCCTCTATCAGGCCGACTGGCTGATGCGGTTCTACGGCTTCTCCCTCGAGGACGTGACGGAGGAGCAAAACCTGCCGCTCGACATCGATCCTAAGCTTGCATGGGCCCTGCGGCATCGCGAATTCTTCCCAGTCGATGTGAATCGGGCATCGAAGTATGCCCTCTTGCGAGTTCCGGGATTCGGTGTTCGGAACGTGCAACGGATCCTACAGTCGCGGCGGTACCGCAGCCTCACGCTGCACGACCTGCGCCGCCTGAACGTACCCGTCAACCGCGCGCGGTATTTCGTCACCACCGGCGACGCCAACGACGGCGTGCGGAACCTCGATTCTTTGAGACTGCCGCACATGGTACCCACTCAGATCGACCTCTTCGGCGCTTCGGTGCGAGGTGAATTTTGATCGCCGTGGACCTTGTGGAAGATTTCGGGCACTGGCGAAACGCGGCACGCTCGCTCCTGTCGGCCGAAGTGCATCCGGACGCTGTGCTGTGGAACGGTGGTCTGTTTTCTTCCGCCCTCCCCGCGGGCACCTCGCAGCACATTGTTCCACGAGCCTTTCTCGCCATGGCCGAAGTAGTAGGTTGTCATCGCGAGCGGAGCAAGTGGGACGTGCTCTACCGGGTGCTCTGGCGTCTCACCCACGGCGAGCCGCATCTGCTGGAAGTGCACGCCGACCCGGATGTGCGACTGCTGGAGCTTATGGGCAAGCAGGTCGATCATGACATGCACCAGATGCAGGCATTCGTGCGATTCCGGGAGGTTGAGGGACGGTACATTGCCTGGTATGCTCCCGACCACCACATCGTGAAACGAATCGCACCGTGGTTTGCGAACCGGTTCGGCAGCATGCGCTGGAGCATCCTGACGCCCGACGCCTGCGCCCACTTCGATCTGCAGAACATCACGTTCTCCCAAGGGGTGCCGCGTTCGGAGGCTCCGACGGCTGACGCGCTCGAGGACCTGTGGCGCGCTTATTACGCTTCGACATTCAACCCTGCGAGGCTCAACCTGAGCCAGATGCGCACGCACATGCCGGAACGGCGGTGGACCACGATGCCTGAGTTGCAGGTCCTGAACAATCTGGTGCGAAGTGCCGGTGACCGCGAGCAGCTCATGCTTGGAGTTGCGAGCGGCAACGCGTCGCACTGGGTGCCCGAGAACGCAACTCTTCCCAACCTTCGTCAGGCGATTCATTCGTGCCGCGGCTGCGAGTTGTGGGAGTGCGCAACCCAGCCCGTCTTCGGAGAAGGTCCGGCCGATGCCCGGCTGGTTTGTGTAGGTGAGCAGCCCGGAGACAACGAAGACCGGCAGGGCCGGCCATTCGTGGGGCCCGCCGGCCAGCTGTTCGACCGCGCGCTTATCGACGCCGGCCTGCGTCGCGAGGAACTGTACCTGACCGGCGCTGTAAAGCACTTCCGTTTCGAGCAGCGAGGCAAGGTTCGGATCCACAAAACTGCCTCGAAGGCACAGATCGCTTCGTGTCAGCCGTGGCTGGAAGCTGAACTAAGGGCGCTCCGTCCACGCATTATCCTCTGCATGGGGAACACTGCCGTCCTTTCGGTGATCGGACGCGGCATCCGCCTGGGTGAGGAGCGCGGCCGGGTTCTTCCGCACCGTCTGGCGGACGGAGCTCTGATTACCGTGCATCCGTCGTTTTTGCTGCGCATGCCCGATGAAGCCCGGCGGCAAACGGAATACCAGCGCTTTGTCGCAGACCTGCGCACCGCAGCAGCTTTCGCCTCGGCAGCTTGATATTTTGCACACTTGCAACCGCCCTCTTCCGTAATATTGGGCAGAGACGGTGATGATCACGGGCGCAGCGGCATCAAAAACAGCAGCAATGGACAGCTTCGCCGGTGTGGTGCGGCGGTATCAGTCACTGGTGTTTGGGCTGGCCTTCAATTTCCTGCACGACCGCGCTTTGGCTGAGGAACTGGCCCAGGAAGTCTTTCTGGAATTGCACCGAGCCATGCCCGGACTGGAATCTGACGCGCACATCGCGAACTGGCTGCGGCGGGTGACCACGCATCGTTGCATCGACTGCGCGCGCAGGATCAAATCCCGGCCGCAGGTGGCGCTCGAGGATGTACCAGAGCCGGCGTCCACGCCGAAGCGCAGCGATCCGCTGCTGGCTCGGAAGATCCGAAGTTTGACAGCGACGCTGCCGGAAAAGGCGAGGGCCGTGCTGCTGCTCCGTTACCAGGAGGATCTGGAACCGAGCGAGATCGCCACTGCTTTGGGAATGCCGGTGAACACCGTCAAAAGTCACTTGCACCGCGCGTTGACAACGCTGCGGGAGAAGCTCGAACGGACAGGAGTAACGTCGTGAATCTGGATGAAGAACTCCGGCTCGCGCTGGTGCGCCGGGAGCCGCCCGATGGTTTCGTCGACCGCGTTATGGCGCGACTGGAACACCAACCGCGGCGGTCCTGGGTGCAGCCGTGGATGGCCATCGCAGCAGCACTGCTTCTGCTCGCAGGTGTTCTTGCGTGGCAGTGGCGGGAAGAGAGAGAGAAACGAATCGCAGCCGAAAAGGCTAAAGCAGACCTGCTGTACGCCCTGGAACTTACGGATTCTCAGCTGCAGCAGACAAGATCGAAGTTGAAACGACATTCTCTGGGAGGACTGATATGAAGTGCTTTATTTTGCTGGCCGCTGCAGCTGCGGCTTTTGGACAGCAGATTGATCTGTCGAAGCTGGAACACCTCGCTTCCAAAGCGAAGGAGTCGACGAATGTCAGCCTCGATCCTGAGAAGCTGAAGATGGCTTCGGGCCTCCTCGGCGAATCCGGCGACGCTAAGAACCTGGTGTTATCCATGCAAGGGGTACACGTACGTACCTTCGAATTCGAGAGACCGGGCGAGTTCTCGTCCGCCGATCTGGAACCTATTCGCAGCCAGCTCAAGGGACCGAACTGGTCGCGCATCGTCGATGTGAAGAGCAAAGACGAAGCTGTTGAAATCTGGTTCTACATGACCAATGGCAGGATGGGTGGTATGACGCTGATCGCTGCTGAAGCCAGGGAGCTCTCGGTCATCAACATCGTTGGTGCTCTCGATATGCAGTCTCTTGGACAGTTGACTCGACAGCTCGGTCTTGGGGGCGGCGTGGCGTTGCCCGGGATGAACGATGCCAAACCGAGGACCGATCCCAAGCCGGCCCCCAAGCCTTCCCCTCGTCAGCAGGACGACGACAACGACGACTTCGGCGACTAAGAGGCGCTACGGCGCCTCCGCGAACGTATAGTCATGCTGCTGCCCTTCCCGCACAACTAGAGTTCGCTTCTCGCCGCTCTTACCCGCTCACGATTCTCGATTCAAGCTGTTCCGCATATCGTCACAGTAGTATACCTGCGTCGATCCGACCAGATGAGTGCCGTACTGAGCGGCCCGTAACTCGAACCGGCGCGCAAACGCACATCCCGCCTGTGAGTCCGGTCTCCGGAAACTGACCCCTGATCCGACCGCGCGCGGCCGCCTGTTTCCGGTTCACGCCGTTGTCGGAGGACGGACGCTCCTCGCCATATCGCGCTTCAACGGCAGCGAACTGTCGCCCCGCGGCTGGCGTCTAAGAGTCGAGATGTGCGTCTTCTTTGCATTTCTGCTGGCATGGCGTGCCGACATCGCACTTCCAGTTTTGGGTGCGGGAGCGCAGGAGATCGATGCGGAACGAGTCCGGGTATACAGAGCGTTTGTAAGTGCTCGCGACAGCGTTACTCCGTGGCGCGTGAACATCGCCAGACGCACTTCGCGCCTCGATCCAATTCCCCAGAAATGCGCGGAAGGTCTGGTGCTCGAGCCTCCGTTCGACCCTGGCGAGAAGGGACGTGCGCTGCCGAAAACAGTGATCGAGGGTGCCCACGCGAAGCTGGTTCGGGCGAGCTTAGGAAGGAGCGTGTATTATTTGTCCGAAGTCGCATTCGACCGCAAACACCGGTACGCAATGCTCAACTTTAGCTACGATGCGGGTATTTACGGGTGGGAGAGCGGCCTGCTGGTGTTCGAAAAGGTGGGCGGTGAATGGCGGGAATCAGCCCGCCGGTGCAGTATTGCTTCTCGCTAACGCACGGCAGGTGGACGCGTTGAACGAGACTGTCGAGAGATCGCGGTGCCGTCTGAAGGCCGGTCCCATGTTCAGCACGTGGAACCTTGCCGAGGCGGCGGTTCCATCAACTTAGAGGTTGTTCGTGATCGCAGCCGACTCTGCGTAGCCCAGACCGTTTCGAGGCTACACCAGTTCGAAGCAGGAACCGATTCGCCGTTGGTTGCCACGACTGCCTGCCCACTGCACTCGCTTTAAGGTTCTGATGTGCCACGCCCCACTCTGCGCTTCGTACAACGACGTGCTCCAGTAACCGTCGTCGAAGCTC
This sequence comes from Bryobacteraceae bacterium, assembly GCA_035633775.1. Lineage (GTDB taxonomy): Bacteria > Acidobacteriota > Terriglobia > Bryobacterales > Bryobacteraceae > JAWXCM01. Next base: position 3,816 of record DASQEG010000160.1, on the reverse strand, counting down.
TGTCGACTCAGCACGGCCGGCCGGATCGTTTCTGGTTACGCGCGAGGTGAGTAACTGACGGGCGAAGCAGGCGCTATGGTGAGCGGGCGGGAGCACTTCTGGATCGCGCTCCTGACGAGGTCCGGCGCTTCGCATCGCTCTTCCGGTCCGGAGAGGGAAGAGCCTTAAGCGTCTCCTCGTTTTGGGTAGCCCACTCGCAGAGCAGAGAGACCGCCTCCGCCACCTTGCGTCCCAGCCGCGTGAGGCTGTAGTCCACATGCGGCGGCACGACGGGATGGACGACCCGGCTGACTAGCTTGTCGGCTTCGAGCTTGCGCAATGTCTGCGTGAGCATCTTCTTCGAGATGTCCGGTATCGAGCGTTGGAGTTCATTGAAGCGTCGCGTGCGGTCCCGGAGGCAGTAGAGCACGATGGGTGTCCACGTGTCGGCAATCACGCTTAAAATGCGCCGGGCCGGGTAGCGGGCGTCATAGACTGGCTCTCCTTGCAGAGGCATGACTTGATGGTAACCAAATGGTGACTACTAGTTAATGAGGGACTTAGTCCCTACAATAGACTACGGAGCGTTGAGGAGCCTCCCACCATGAAGAATTCAGCTGATCCTGAGACAGCGACAGCAACACGGCTCGTTGTGGATGTGGTCTCAGACCTCATCTGCCCGTGGTGCTTTGTCGCGAAGCGACGGCTCGAACGGACCGGTGCTCTCCTGGCCCGTCCGCTCGACATCCGCTGGCATCCATTCCAGCTCAATCCCACAATGCCGCGAGAGGGTACAAGCCGCCGTGGGTACCGCTCGGCGAAGTTCGGCAGTTGGGAGCGCTCCCGGCAGTTGGATGCGCAAGTTGCCGCAGCAGGCACTGAGGTCGGCATCGAGTTCCGGCATGACTTGATGGAGCGGACACCAAACACGGTCCGCGGACACGTGCTGCTCGCGGCTGCGCTGCGGCAGGGAGTGGAGATACAGAATCGCGTCGCCGAACGGCTCTTTACCGGCTACTTCACTTCTGGTGAGGACGTGGGCGACCCGAGGGTGCTTGTGGGGATGGCGCGGGAATGTGGCGTTGACGCGATTGCCCAACCGGAAGACCTTGATGATCCGAGCATCGTCCATGAGGTACACGCGGAAGAACAGGAAATGCGCTTGCGCGGTATCCAGGGCGTGCCGCTCATCACGTTTCAGGACCAGGTCATCGCCTCCGGTGCACAGCGTGAGGAGGTGCTCGCCGCAGCACTTCGTGAGATTGCAGCAAACTCTGAAGAGTGCCGGGACGGCTTCTGCACCGTGCAGCCGGAAAGGCCATGAACCGGAGTGTCGCTGTAATCGGGGGGTCTCTGACCGGGCTTGCGGCGAGCATCCTTCTGCGCCGCGCCGGGTGGCACGCTGATGTCTACGAGCGAAGTGCCGAGAGGCTGTCCGACCGGGGGGCTGGCATCGTCATGCAGCCGGAAACTCTGGAATTACTACGACTCTGCGGGGCGAAGTCGAACGAGGAGGTTGGCGTTATGCTCCATACCCGGCAATACCTGGCCGAAGATGGTGCGGTCCTTTCCTCTCAGCGCATGCCCCAGCTCATGACCTCATGGGGGCTTCTCTATTCGTGGCTTCGCCAAAGCTTCCCGGATGAGCACTATCACTTGGGCCGCGCGTGCGAGCGGGTGGTCCAGAACGGCTCAGCCGTCACGGCTGAGTTTACCGATGGGACGGAGGCCTCGGCCGACTTGCTTGTCGCGGCCGATGGTTTCCGCTCGACGGTCCGAGGATTCTTCCTGCCTGAGGTCACGCCCACGTACGCTGGCTACGTCGCCTGGCGCGGGGTTGTCGCGGAGTCAGAAGTCGCAGAAGAGGTCCTTAACGTCTTTACGGATTCCTTCACCTTCTTCCAGATGGCGGGCAGCCACTGCCTCTGCTACCTCATCCCGGGTGAGGATGGGTCGACCAGCAAAGGCCATCGTCGCCTGAACTGGGTTTGGTACTGGAACGTTGCTGAAGCGGACCTGCCGAAGCTCCTCACGGACGCGAACGGAAAGCGGCGAGCCTACGCAATTCCACCGGGGTCGATTCACCCCGACGAGGAAAGAAAGCAACGCGAGATTGCCGACCGTCTTTTACCGCAAACCTTCCGTTCCCTCCTTCAGGCAACGCGGGAGCCCTTCGTGCAGGCCATCATGGACCTTGGCTGTCCTCAGCTGGTGTTTGACCGAGTCGTCTTGTGTGGGGATGCCTCTTTTGTGGTCCGCCCCCATACAGCGGCTAGCACATCGAAGGGCGTTGGGAACGCGTTTGCGCTCGCACTGGAGTTGACGGACAACTCACGTGACTTCGCCGGAGCGCTACAGAACTGGGAGCGCGCTGAGCTGCACCGGGGACGGCAGCTCTTGAGCCACGGCCAAGGTCTTGGCCGGTCACAGTCCCGCTGAAGTGCCTAAGCCCGTTCCAGAGATTAGAACGATATGAGTGCTACCCCAGAACGCACAACCGTCAAAGTGAAGCTCTTTGGTGTCCGCGGCTCGCCTGCCGCCTACACGCTCCGCGACTTTCTCCAGCGAAGTGTCGTGGCCTTTGACTGGGTGGAGCTTACCACCGATGAGGAGGCTCGTGCGGCCGGTGTGCAACCATATCGGACCCGCGCCTCCCTATATGCGAGCTTCCGGATGGGACCCGGCTTGACTCTTCCTCCGTGCGCCAGCTCGCGGACCGACTTGGATGGGTGACAGAACCACGGCGTAAGGAGTACGACCTCTCCATCTACGGCGCGGGGCCTGCGGGACTAAGCGCGGCCATGTACGCAGCCTCTGAGGGGCTCCGCACCGTCCTCATTGAACGCACCGCCATTGGCGGGCAGGCGGGCACGAGCTCGCGCATTGAGAACTATCTCGGTTTTCCCGGAGGAATCACTGGAGCTGAACTCGCTGAACGTGCCCGGCAACAAGCCGTGCACTTTGGAGCGGACATTCTCCTCGTGCCGAGGGAGTAAAGGCGGAGTTCCATGACAGCAGGATTTTTGTGGACCTGGCGGACGGCGGCAAGCTCGTTGCTCGCGCGAACATCTGTGCCACGGGGGTTGACTATCGAAGGCTCGGCATCCCCGGCGAGGACCGATTCCTCGGTGCCGGTGTTTTCTACGGCGCGGGTGCGAGCGAGGCGGCGCTCTGCCAGGAAGAAGAGGTGTAAGTGGTTGGCGGCGGAAACTCTGCTGGTCAAGCCGCATTGCACTTCGCCCAGTACGCAAACAAGGTGACGATGCTCCTTCGTGGGGACCGCCTGGCGGCGACACTTTCGCAGTACCTCGTGGACAAAATCACCTCGGCCGGAAATATCGAGGTCCTCACCCGTGCCCAGGTGACCGCAGTCGAACGTGGGGTGTCTATGGAGGGCATTCGCATTCGGCATGGCCCCAGCCATACACAGCGCACCGTCGGCACCCGCTGGCTCTTCGTATGCATTGGAGGTCTGCCCCACACGGAGTGGGCCGAGGACACGGCGATTGTGCGTGACGAGGCGGGTTATCTCGTTACCGGGCCGGACCTCCTCACTGGCAGCCGGTGGCCCGCGTGCTGGCCCCTTGAGCGTGCTCCGTTCTTTCTCGAGACGAGTGTGCCTGGCTCATTTGCGGCCGGAGATGTACGGCACGGGTCAGTGAAGCGTGTGGCCTCGGCGGTCGGCGAAGGTGCAATGGCAGTGCAGTTTGTTCACCGACATCTGGAGGCGAACCATCGAAAGCTGCCCACCCAAGCCCGTCCCAAACACGCTTTGAATGTGGAACGATGTCTGGTGCTGATCGGGCGGTGTGCCGTAGCCTGCCGAAGAACATAAGG
>DASQEG010000159.1:0-9314 GCA_035633775.1 Bryobacteraceae bacterium | reverse complement strand
GCCTGACAGGAATCGCCGGTAATGTCGTGCGAGACATACTCGCTTAAGCCTCGCTAGCAATTGTGCCGACGGGCAGCTACTCTGCCCGCAGCGCCTCCACCGGATCGACTCCGGTTACGCGTCGCGCGGGTAAGTAGCTCGCCGCCGCAGCACACGCCATCAGCATCACGGCAACAGCGACGTAGGTGAGGGGATCGAGAGGGCTCACCTCGAACAGCAGGGTAGACATCCACCGTGAGAGTACAGCGGCGCCGACAAGGCCGACTGCCGCCCCGATACTTCCCCACAGAACCCCATGGCGCACAAACATCAGCTTTACGTTCCGCTGCTGAGCGCCAAGCGCCATTCGGATTCCGATCTCCCGCGTCCGCTGTGCCACCGTGTACGAAACGACGGCATAGATGCCGACCGCAGCGAGCAGCAAGGCCATTCCACCGCTGATCGCGAGCAGCGTCAGAGTAAATGCGGTTCGAGACATCGAGCGGTCGTAAACCTGCTTCATGGTGCGCATCTCCGTAACGGGAACGCTGCCGTTCACAGATGAGACAACCTGACGAATTTCTGTGGTGAGGCCTTCGGTGCCCGCGCGTGCAGTTCGCACGAGAAACGTCATCGAGTTCGCCGAGCGTAGTGGCCAGTAAACGGATGAGGGCGCCTTCTTTTCCGCTCCATCGTGACGCACATCCGCCACCACACCGACGATCTCGCTCCAGGGATCCCTCGGATTGGATCGTATCTGCTTGCCCACTGCGGCCGACGGAGTACCCCAATATTCACGAGCGAAGTTCTCAGCCACAATCACAACCTGGCGACCAGCGTGGATTTCGCCCCAGTTGAACTCTCGCCCGGCGCGAAGCGCTACACCCAGCGCCTGAAACGTTCCCGGGGCCGCAGTCAGAAACCTGCGTAACGGCGGAATCTGCTCCGCCCGATACGTACGATCGCTTGCGAAGATCGGATCCTGCGAGCTCGAGCCCGTCATCGGCAATCCGCTCATCAGGCTGGCGCTGGCGATACCGGGCAACTGCGCCAGTCGATCCACAAGGTTGTGGTACATGACGCGAAGCTCCTCGTCTTTGGGTGCAGCGCTTCGCGGGATCGATATGCGCAGGGTCTGAAGTTCCTCCGGGTTGCTGAAACCTGGAGGCACCCGCCGGATCGACTGAAAGGTTCGAATCATCAGCCCCGACCCGACAAGCAATACGAGTGCAAGTGCTACCTGTACTACTGTCAGCGTGTTTCGAGCCAGATTGCGTTCACGTCCCGAACTCGCGTTGCGCCCGCCTGCGCGAAGGGCGGCAGACACCGTTGCACGTCCGTGCTTCAAAACAGGAATGGCTCCGAAGGCCAGCCCGGCGATTACGCTGACCACGGTAGTAAACAGCAGCGCCGTTCCATCGACGCTGATCTGCTCGAACCTCGGCAGCCGTGTGGGGCTCAGCTTTAGCACCAGCTTCAGCACGGCTACCGCAAAACCAACACCCAACACTCCGCCCATCACCGCGAGCGACAGACTCTCGATGTACAGTTCACGGGCAAGCCGTCCACGGCCTGCTCCCAACGCAGCTCGCACCGCAAGTTCCTGACTGCGGCCTTCAGCACGCACCAGGAGCAGATTGGCGACATTTGCGCACGCAATCAGGAGGACGATGCCGATGGTCGCCATCACGACCCACAGACTCTTACCGATATCGCCGAGCAGATCATCGACCAGCGGCCGCACGTTCGGGCCGAGGCGGGCGTCCTCCATCATCTGAATCGTCATCCCATTCGGTGGCGGGAACTTTCGGAGTCCTATTGCGATCATCCGCTCCACGTCGGCGTTCGCCTGCTCCGCCGTGAACCCCGGGCGCAGGCGGGCGATCGCATTGAAGTTATAACCGCCCAGCCGTGTGCCGCCGCGATTGAAACGCACTGGTAAGACAACGTCGTGCGGGTTGTCCATGAACCAGAATGCAGGCGGCAGGACGGCAATGATCTCGCGTACGGAGCCCTCTACCTTGATCCTCCGGCCTATGACCTTCGGGTCGCCCCCGAACCTGCGTTGCCAGTACCCGTGACTGACCATCAGGACTTCGGGACTACCGTCTTCGTTGTCCTTCTCCATGAATGGCCGGCCGATGACCGGTTGCACGCCCAGCATCGGCAGCATTCGAAAAGTGACCGCGATCCCCTCCACACGCTCAGGTTCGGCGAACTCGGTGACGGTCACTGAGCGTCCTGTCCAGAGTGCCACATCAGCGAACGTCCTGGAGTGCTCGCGATAGGTAAGGTAGTCGGCGATCGAGGCGTTCAGGTCCTTAATGTTCACTCCCGGTGCCTTCTGCCACGCCCCAATCAGCTGATCGGGCTGTGGGAACGGGAGCGGCTTCAGCAGTACGCTGTTGATCACACTGAAGATGGCCGTGTTGGCCCCGATTCCCAGCGCCAGCGTGGCTACAGTGGCGAGTGTGAACCCGGGCGTGCGGCCGAAACGGCGAAAAGTGTGCTTCAGATCACGGAGCAGATCGATCAAGGCGGTCTCCTGTAGGATGATTACGCACTGCACGCGCACCCGAATGCACGCTTCCTTCGTGCAGGTATTGTAATGGTCTGACAGGAGCGCGGGCGACTTTACGCGAGAACTTCGTTGATGGTGACGCCGCCGGTATCCGTTAACCGCATATTGCGGCCGGAGTGATAGTACGTCAGGCGCATATCGTTAAGTCCCATGAGGTGCAGAATTGTCGCGTGCACGTCGCGCATCCGGTACACGTGATCTACGGCCTTCCAACCCAGCTCATCCGTTTCACCTATCGACACCCCAGGCTTGATCCCGCCGCCAGCGAAGAACATTGTCATGGCTTTCGTGTTGTGGTCACGGCCTGGCTTTGCGCGCATGTCGGCCGGATTGTCTGGCGTGCGTCCAAACTCGCCCATCCAGACAATCAGCGTGGAATCGAGAAGTCCGCGCTGCTTCAAATCTTTGATTAGCCCTGCGATCGGCTTGTCGGTCTCTTTCGCATTCCTCGTGTGGCCTTTCAGGATATCCTTGTGGCTGTCCCACGACTGGCTCGGGGTATACAACTGGACGAAGCGCACGCCTTTTTCGACCAGTTGGCGGGCCATAAGACATCGCGTACCGAACGAGCGTGTAGCCTCCTCGTCCAGCCCGTACATCTGCTTCGTCGCTTCCGACTCCTTTTCCGAGTTAAGGACGGAGGGAACCTCCGTCTGCATCCGGTATGCAAGCTCATAAGCATCGATACGACCCTGCAAATCCGGATTCGTAAAGTTCTTCTCAAGGTACGAGTGGTTGAACGCTCGCAGCAGATCGAGTTGCTCGGTCTTGTCCCGGTCGCTCAGCGGCTCGGCGGGACGTAGATCCGCAAGGGGGTCCCCCCTCCACTGCATCATGGTTCCCTGATAGCTGGCCGGCAGAAAACCTGGTCCCCACTGCTGCGAGCCGCTGAACGGCAGCGAACGATAATCCGGCAGAACTACGAAGCCCGGCAGGTTCTGGTTCTCGCTACCGAGACCATAGGTCACCCAGGAGCCGACGGACGGCCGTCCCGGGAGAACCAGGCCGGTATTCATCAGGAAGGTCGCTGCGGGATGGTTGCCGTTCTCGGTAACAATGCTCCTGACGAACGCAAGATCGTCCACGCAGGTTGCCAGATGGGGCAGCAGTTCAGATACGGGCTGGCCGCACTGGCCGTATTTCTTGAATGACCATGGACTCTTCAGGATGAGTCTGGGCTTCGCAAACAGGTTCACCTGGTCGGTGAGCTTTTCCTTGCTCCAGTCCATGACCGTGTTGTCGAACTTGTCCAGGGCAGGCTTGGGATCGAAGGTATCCATCTGGCTGACGCCGCCGAGCATCGTCAGGAAGATACATGCTTTTGCTTTGGGCTGATGATGCGGCTTCCGCGGCGCGAGCGGATTTCCATCTGTCCTGGGAGCAGCGGCAGCGTCGCCATTGAGCAGATCCATCAGCGCGACGCCACCGAGGCCGGTGAGGCTTCGATACATGAACTGCCTTCTTGCGTGATCCATTGCCATCGGACTACTCCAGGTACAGAAATTCGTTCAGGTTGAACAGCACTGTTGCGAGCCGGGTCAAAGCTTCCTTCGGCTTGCGGTCACGGTAAAGCTGGCGCGCACTTGCCAGCTCCTCAGGAGCAGGTCCGCGCGCGAGAACGAGCGAGAACGCCCTTTCGATTTGCCGGTCCCGATCCTCGCCCGCGATGTCGAGAACACGTTCGGCGAAGTAGGCAGACTCCGCTGCGGTCAGCGTTCCGTTCAGGAGGGTCAAAGCTTGCGGTGCAACGGTGGTGGTGCTTCGGCGTGCACAGCTTTCGCTCATGTTCGCGCCGTCGAAGACCTCCATCATCGGCATCATGAGGGAGCGCCGCTGGAAGGCATATATCGACCGCCGACGCTGCTGAGCCTCGTCGGACGGATACCACTTGAACATCTCGAAGCCCTTGGCGACTTCATCACTGACGCTGAAGAACATGCCCGGTCCGCCGGACTCGGTGTTCAGTCTTCCGCTAAGCGCCAGCATCGAGTCGCGAAGGACTTCGGATTCCAGCCGCAACCAGTTCATACGCCAGAGCAGCCTGTTCTCCGTGTCTGCGTCAGTCAGCTTCTTCCACTCCGGATGTGACGTTGACTGCCGGTAAGCATTGGACGTCAACATGAGCCGGTGCATGGCTTTGATACTCCACTTCCCGGCTACGAACTGAGTCGCCAGCCAGTCGAGCAGTTCCTGATGCGAAGGCCGGTCACCATTTAGACCGAAGTCGGAAGCCGTTCTCACGATGCCTTCGCCGAAGTGGTGCTGCCAGATCCGGTTCACCATTACACGGGCAGTGAGCGGATTGTCCGGGCTCGTGATCCACTCCGCAAGGGCACGACGCCGTCCCGACCGGTATCGCCCGCTGAACGGAATCTTCAACGGTTCCTCCTTGCCGGTAACGCAGCGGAGGACTCCAGGCTCGACACGCTCCCCTTTTGCGGCCAGCTCGCCACCCGAGAGAACGTAGGTCGGCGCGATCTCCAGAACAGCCGGAGGTGCAACTTCGTTGACGCTGTAAGCCACGGGCCTGTAGCGCTGCATCTCGGCCGTGGTGCGCCGGAGCTCTGCGAGCAAGTCCGTGTACGCTTTGCGCTCGCTTCGGGTGAATACCGGATCTTCCTTGTCTGCCAGCGCGAGAGCGAATGGGTCCTCGTCCCCACCGCCTTTGGTCGGCTGCCGCGGAGCCGCATCGAACTTGTGTCGAAGCGACTGCTCCATTACCTTCAGCTCGGCTGTTAGTTTGTCGACATCGTCTTCCCGCTTCCTCAAGATTTGGCGCATGCGATGGGGGTCTTCTGCTTCGAGGAAAGGTGCAGGACGATCATCAACTCGTGTCGAAGCAAAGAACGCCTGCATGCGGTAGAAGTCGCGCTGAGGAATCGGGTCGTACTTATGATCGTGACAACGGGCACAGCCGACCGTCAGTCCCAGGAACACCTGCGACGTAGTCGTGGTCATCTCGTTCAACCAGTCCAGCCGGAGCTGATCGTCGAAGTTCGCGTCCTGTTCCCACGGACCCATTCGGAGATACCCAAGGGCGATTGGACCGTCATTCGCTTCCATCGTGATTCCACGCGGAAGACGCTTTCGATCCATTTCATCGCCGGCAAGCTGCTCCTGAACGAACAGATCGTACGGCTTGTCAGCGTTGAAGGCTCTTATGACGTAGTCGCGATACCGCCAGGCAGTTGGCCGTTCACTGTCCACCGCAAATCCGTCGGACTCGGCGAACCTTACCAGGTCGAGCCAGTGCCTCGCCCAGCGCTCGCCATAACGCTTGTCTGCCAGCAGCTTGTCTACAAGTTTTTCGAACGCATCCGGCGACTCGTCCTTGAGAAACGCTTCCGATTCTTCGACGCTCGGCGGCAGTCCGATCAGATCGAAGTACACGCGGCGCAGCAGAGCCCGCTTCGCGGCCGGAGGGGCTGGGGACATGCCCTTTGCCTCCAGACGCGAGAGCACGAACGCGTCGATCGGATTACGAACCCAGCGGGAGTTTTTAACCGGCGGTATGTCCGGTGCGCTCGCCGGAGAGAAGATCCATTTCGAATGGCCATCAGCCGCACTCGATGTCTGCTGCAGAGGCTTCATTGCGTCGATCGCCGCCGCCATGGCCACGACCTCGGACTCGGGGAGCGGCGGCGCGCCGATCGGCATCCTGGGATTCAACTCGCCTCGCGCGAACTGCACGATCAGACTCGCGCCCGCGCGGCCGGGCTGAAGGGCCGGCCCTCGCTTGCCACCCTTCAGCAAGTCGGGCAGAGTGTTTACCGAGAGCCCGGACTGGCCACCCGTCCCGTTGTGGCACTGGGCGCACCTGGCGATCAGGACGGGCTTCAACTTTTCTTCGAACAGAGCCTCATCGGCGCTTGCGGAGAGCGCGGAGCCGCCAAGCACCACGGCGGCTGCGAAGCGCAGGCTGGTCAACATGCACCGTCTATGTTATGCAAGTTTGCAGTGCGTTGGCGCAGGCACCCAATTCGCGTCCATATCGCGTCAGGGCATGAGAAGATGACACGGGCGGGCTCCCGCCCGGCGTTAGGGAGCCGCGCCGAAACATAAGTCCGGGTTGAGGACAGGAGCGAGAATGGAACGGATACCCACCAGTGGCGAAGTCGTTGCGACTGGAACCGCCCGGCTCCGGGGATCGCTGGCTTCGCCGACGAATGAATCTTTGCTGGCCATCGAAATTCCAGGCATCAGCGAGGAGCGGCAGCGGTTGGCGGTCGATGCGGGCAACGTTGGTCTGTGGGACTGGGACATTGTCACAGGCCAGCTAACGTGGTCAGACCGTGTGTACGAATTTCACGGGATCGCGCCCGCATCATTCAAAGGCACTGTCGAAGAGTTTGAACGTCTGCTGCATCCCGACGACGCACAACGGGTCCTCGAATCTCTCCGCCGGACGCTCGAAGAGGATGCCGAGTATAACCTCGAGTTCCGCACCGTACGTCCAGACGGTCAGACTCGCTGGCTCGCCACACGCGCGCGAGTGCTTCGTGATCAGCAAGGGCGTCCCAATCGCATGTTGGGCGCGACTCTCGATGTCACCGAGCGCAAGGTCGCGGAAGGCGCTCTGAAAGAAAGCGAACGGTTCACGCGCAGCATTCTCGAGAGCAGCCGGGACTGCATCAAGATCCTGAACACCGATGGTTGCCTTGTTTCGATAAACGCGTTCGGCCAGGAGGCGCTGGGCATCGCAAACATCAGCGGGTACCTGAACCGGTCTTACATCGATTTCTGGGAGGGTGCTGAGCGCGAAGCCTGTGAAAAGGCCGTCAACGCGGCCCGCGCAGGCGGCACAGGTTCGTTTGAGGGCTGCTTCGGGAGACTGAATAGGGAGCCGAGATGGTGGCACGTTCAGATCACGCCAATCTCTGACGACGAGGGTGGCGTAAAACAGCTGCTTGCGATTTCACGCGACATAACCACCACCAAACAGGCGGAGGAGAGGTTGCGCCGGTCAAATGCCGCATTGCGCGACAGCGAGGAGCAGTTGCGCGGTACGCTGCAGCGGTTCGGAGCCGTCATTAGTGCCTCACCATTACCGATCGTGGCACTTACGCGCGAAGGAAATGTCACGCTGTGGAATCCGGCTGCCGAGCGGGTATTCGGCTGGACCAGCGAAGAAGTCATGTCGAAACCGCTGCCCTTCATCCCTGCCGATAAGCAGGACGAGCACCGGCAGATGCGAGCTCGCGACCTGTCCGGGCAGGGCTTCACCGATCGTGAGATCAGGCGGCGGCGCAAGGACGGCAGCCCGGTGGATCTGCGAGTCTCGACCGCTCCGCTGACGAATGAGACAGGCCACGTGGTCGGGATTATGAGCGTCTACGCCGACGTAACCGAACGCAAGCGGCTGGAGCACGAACTTGTCGAAAGTGAGGCCAAGTTTCGCGCCCTCGTCGAGCAGTCTCCGATGCCCACGCAGGTCATCTCGATGGATGGCGGCATCGTCCGTGGCAACCGTGCGTGGGAGCGTCTGTTTGGAGTCACGGTCGAGCAGATCACTGATTTCAACGCCTTTTCTGATCCGCAGCTTGCTCAGCGCGGTATTTTGCCTTACCTGCTCCGTGCCCGCGGCGGCGAGGCGGTCGAGCTACCTGAGCTGCCATTCGTTCCCGATCGCGGCGAACGTCAAGGGGAAGTGCTGTGGGTCCGCTCCGCAGCTTATCCTGTTCGGGATGAAGCGGGCGCCGTGCGTGAGATCGTACTGGTGCAGGAAGACGTTACCGAGCGCCGCCGTGCCAAGGAGGAGTTGCGTCACACCGCCCAACGCTTTAGCATGGCGCTGAAGAACTCTCCCGTTTCAGTCTTCGAACAGGACAAGGAACTCCGCTATACGTGGGCGCATAATGAGCACCCGCTGTTTCGTCCTGAAGTGCTCGTCGGCAAGGCTGACTGGGAGTTAAATCCTGGCCCGTGGTGGAACGACATCACCCCCGTCAAGCGTCGGATCCTGGAAAGCGGCGTCGGGGAGCGCCACGAGTTTGTCATCCCCGTTCACGGGCAGCCCGCTACTTACGACATGACGCTCGAACCGTTGCGCGATGAGCTCGGCGAGATTCTCGGTATTACCGGCTCGGCCGTAGACATTACGGCACTGAAGCGCGTTGAAAGCGATCTCCGTCTGCGCGAGGAACAGTACCGTTTTCTTACCGATGCTCTGCCTCAGATTGTCTGGGTCGCCAATGGCTCAGGCGATACCGAACTCCTCAATTTGCACTGGTACGAGTATACGGGCACCTCGCGCGAGCAAACGCTCGCGGAGGTCTGGTCGAAGGTGATTCACCCGGATGATCTCGAAACCAGTCTGGAACGATGGCGCCGCGCATGCGAGCACAGCCAGCCCTACGAAGTCGAATATCGGCTTAAGAGAGCTTGCGATCAGAGCTATCGCTGGCATCTGGCACGGATGTCGCCTGTTCGCAATGAACGAGGCGAGGTGCTGAAGTGGATCGGAGTAGCACTCGACATTCATGACCGCCGCGAAGCTGTAACAGCACTGCGAGTTAGTGAAGAACGTTTCCGCACGATCGTCGAGGCGGCGGCGGAAGGCATTTGGATTGTCGACGCGAACAGCCGGACCACCTTCACAAATCTACGGATGACGGAACTGCTCGGTTATCGCCCCGAAGAGATGCTTGGACGTTCGTACTTCGAATTCCTGCATCCGGACGAGACTGAACGAGCCAAACGGAGTTTCCAAAACCGCAGGGACTTCGGTGACACCGCCGCGCGCGAATACCGGTTC
>DASQEG010000158.1:0-8487 GCA_035633775.1 Bryobacteraceae bacterium | reverse complement strand
GCTCGTCAAGAGCTGTCTTGACCAGCTCTTCCTCATCTTCCGTCAGGCCTTTGGCAGTGTCATCGATCTTGCGGAGCAGGGCACGCACTCGCGCTGGCGAGACCTCCGCGCGCACGGACAGGGCATACGCGAACAGGGCATTGGGCCGCACCTCGTCATCTTCGAAGAAGGTGCGCAGCTTGTCGGCCGCATCGGTGATCCCGAGGTACCCGACGCCACTGATGGCCTGCTTCCTGACATCCGGATCGGGATCTTCGAGATGCTGCGGGAAGTAGGTCGCATAGCTCCGGTCGAGCGAGTTCCACATTGCGGACATCGCGGCCGCCCGGGTTGCAGCGTTGCCGTAGAACTGCTCGACGAAGGGCCGAATGTCATCCTGCGCGGCGAGCTGCCCGAGGCCGGCCAGCGCCCCGGCCCGTTCTACGTCCGGAGCAGCGGTGTCTTTCAGCTTCGAGAACAGCGCGTTGTAGATCTTCTCGTTGTCCGCCGCCGCCGACCCGAGCGCCTCCCAGCACCGCGCACGTACTCTGTCGTCGTTATCCTCTCTTGCGGTGCGCAGCACGGCGTGCTCAAGAGCGTCGCTCATGTCGGACTTGATGCAGGCGTCGGCGGCGGCGAGGCGATAGTCGGGGTCACTGCTGACCAACATCTCCACCAGGTCGTCATCTTCCAGAACTTCTGTTTGAGGAAGAGCTTTTTCCGGGAAGAACTCGCTCAGATCTACCGCATGCTCGGCGTCCGACATAGGTTCGCCCAGCTCCGCGACCGCATCTTCCAGTAATCGCCTGAGATGCTGATCCTGCTCATCCTGCATCGCCCGTTCAAGTGCGGGGCGTGCCGCGGGATCGCCGTAGAGACCCAGTGCGACAGCACCCTCGGACAGGTCGTACTCGAGCCGGTCCTCAAGAAGGCCAAGAATTCGCGGGTCGCGAACACCAAGGGCCGCCAGGCAGAATGCCACCTCTCCGGCCTCATCCTCTTCCATTCCCGCATACAGCTCGAGCAGTGGCTCGAGGGCATGCTGGCGTACGCGGCGCAGAGCGCCGATGAAATGGTCAGGGACGTCGGGCTCGACCCGCAGGTAGTCGATTAGCCAGGGGACTCCTGCCGGTGAAGCCAGCTGATAAAGGATGCAGACGATCTCCCACGAGATGTCAATTGGGTCGTCATCATCCTGTCTGGTGCCGAACTCTACGATTTCAGGCACCGCCTGTTCACCGCGCTCAAGAATGGCCTGGAGCCAGCGGCGGTCAACGGCGGCCTTGCCCCGCGCTGCAGCTTCCAGCAATTCGCGCACGGAAGCGGCAGAGTACTTGTCAGGTGTAATCATGCGCGTCCTTGAGTCTTAATAGGTAGCGCGCCCGCCGCTGGCATCGTAGACCTGCCCCGTGACGAAGCTCGCATCAGGGCTGCAGAGGAAGTGCACCACCGCGGCGATCTCCTCCGGTTTCCCCGTACGGCGCATCGGGATCTTGTCGGTCATGTAAGCCACCTGCTCCGGCGTCAGCTGATCGAGGATCCGGGTCTGCACGACTGCGGGCGCGACCGCGTTAATGCAGATACCCTCGGTGGCTACTTCCTTGGCGACGGATTTAGTGAGACCGATGAGCCCGGCTTTCGTCGCCGAGTAGGGAACCATGTTCGGATTGCCCTCCTTGCCGGCGATGGAAGCGATATTCACGATACGCCCGTAACCGCGGTGCCTCATAAAGGGCAGGGCAGCACGGATGCAGTGGAACGGTCCGGTCATGTTCACGGCGATGACCCGCAGCCACTCACCTTCGTCCTGTTCCACGATCGGTGCCGCTTTGCCCGCGATCCCGGCGTTATTCACGAGGATGTCGAGCCGGCCGGTGCGCGCGGTGGCCTCCTGCATTGCTTGCGCAGCGCTCAATCCGTCTGTCACATCCAGCTTCACGGCAAAGGCACCAGGAATCTCGGATGCGGTCGCCGTTGCTTCCTCGAGGTTCACATCTGCAACGCCCACTTTGGCGCCGGATTCCGCAAGGCGTCTCGCGATCGCCTTACCAATCCCAGCGGCGCTTCCGGTGACTACTGCTGTCTGGCCCGAGAGGTCGAAGAAAGCCATCGCCCTTCAGGATAGCCGTTTCCGCAGATGCAGAACCACACCCGCGATAACGGCGATGACAGGGTCTGTCGTTGCGGGACTCCGGTCGACAAGCCACACCTGGGCGACTTCCGTAATGCAGGAAACGGCGGCGACCATACCAGTAGCCCACGTCAGCCTCCAGCCGCTCGCCATCAGGGATACGATGGCCGCACCTGAGATAAAGAACTTACCGCTCGTTACGGCGGTTGAGTTCAGCCAGTCCGCGGCGAGAGCTTCGCCGAACGGTCGCCAGGTAAACACATTCGGTGTCGCGCTGAACTCGAACGGAGCGAATCCCGAGAGCAGCAGTAACCCGAGCGCGACACCCGCTGCCACGCCGGCGCGGCGGCCCAGGGCCACGTGAAGAAAGCACCCTGCGACGGCTCCGATCCAGGACCCGAGCTGGGGTCTTCTTGTAACCAGGAGTAGTTGGAGCGGTATCAGAAGTGTGCTTGCAAACAGGGTCGGCACCAGCCACCCGGTTCCCGCCTGCCGCAGCATTGCCCCGGCCAGGAACCACGACAGCGCAGCGGCTAATAGTGCCGTCGTGTCAACCTGCCAGAAACTCTGCAGCTTGGAGGTGAGCGCATGCCTGCTAAGGTGTGGCATTCCGGGCGCCAAATGCGCAAATACCCAGAGGCTCAGAAATGTAATGGAGGTTATGCTGCTGGCAGCGGGACGGCCAGCACCTCCGCCTCGGGCAGTCATCGGGATCAGCATGGCGGCTGCCGCTCCGGCGAATGCTCCAAATGTATTGGTGAGCACATCATTCGCTGACGGGTTCCGGCCGGGGCAGAACAGCTGCAGACCTTCGAGACTGAACGACACAGCACTCCCGCACAGCACCGCATACGCCACACTGGGCAACGATCCGCGCGAGCGCCACTGCAGGAAGCACACTGCTCCGAGCGGAATGTAAATTGCGATGTTCACTACAATGTCGCGCAACGCAAACATGCCGGTCGCGGGACTGAGGCGAAACAGCGACGAAACCGGATGGACTGGCAGCGCGACGAAGTTCCACGGGTACAGCGTTCCGTGGGCGATTAGAGCGATGAGAAGGAAAATGACCAGCAGTCGTAACCAGATTAGCGCGCCACTGCAGGAATTCCGTGCCAGAATTGTGATCCGTTTGCAACGAACGGGCCGAGGGAGTAGTATTAAGGTGACTTCACCGGTAGTCGTAGTACTGCTTACGTCCGATCTGAGAGGGAAACGTGAAAGACCTATGGCTGGTGCGGGCCAGCATCATACTGGTGTTGATTGTGGCCTCTTGGCAGTTACAGCCTTTTGGGCTGACTCCAGTCGCCGCAGCCTCCACGGGAGCGGTCGCCGCGGCACTTATTATTCTGACAGAGACCCGTGTTCGCATGGCACCACTCGCGAAGGTGATCGGTGCTGTGCTGGGATTGCTGTTCGGCATCGGTGGAGCGCTGGTGATCTCGTCGATTCTGGCGCACGCCGGCGGTTCGTCTGAGACAGTAAGGTTCTTTCAAATTGCAGCTTTGACGGTTGGAGTTTACCTCGGTCTCGTTGTCGGGGCCAAGCGTGGCGAAGTTCTGAATCTCGCCGCTCTGGGCGGGCTCGTAGGGGGCGAGAAAACAAACAATAATCAGACGCTTAACGTGCTGGATACCAGCGTGATTATCGATGGGCGAATTGCCGATATTGCCGAGACAGGATTTTTAAGCGGAGTTCTCGCCATCCCTCAATTTGTTCTTCGGGAATTGCAGCTTGTAGCGGATTCTGCAGATTCGCTGAAGCGCAATCGCGGCAGAAGAGGGCTCGACATTCTTCAGCGGCTTCAGAAGAAGGTCCGCGTCGAGATCATGGAGGACGACTTCCCGAACATCCGTGAGGTCGACATGAAGCTGGTTGAGCTCGGCAAGGTATACGGCTGCAAAATCGTGACCAACGACTTCAACCTGAACAAGGTGGCGCAGCTCAACGGATTACAGGTCCTGAACATCAATGAGCTTGCAAACGCACTCAAACCCGTGGTGCTGCCAGGCGAGGTGATGCGCGTTTTCGTTCTCAAGGAAGGCAAAGAGTATAACCAGGGAGTTGCTTACCTTGATGACGGGACCATGGTCGTGGTCGACAACGCGCGCCGGTTTATCTCCAAGACGATCGACATCTCCGTAACCAGCGTTCTCCAGACAACTGCCGGCAAGATGATCTTTGGCCGGTTCGATGAACGCACCCACTCGGTTTACGAGAAGGCGCCGACCGATTCTCACCATCACAACCACCCTGACAGGCGCCGCGAGACCCATACCGCGACTGGTCCTGTAACAGGACCCGTCACCGCTCCGATGCCCGGCCCAGCCCCAGCGTCCATACCCGCCACGCCTCAAACCTCGGCCTGATTGGGTTACGACTACAAGCCGAATCCGTGGAGCAGCCACACGCTGCTCATGCGTTGTTTCCCGGAGGCAGGGGAGGGCAGGCGAGTGCTGGACGTGGGCTGCGGGCCCGGCTACCTGTCCAGCCTGTTGGCCGCACGCGGCTATGTTGTGACCGGAATCGAGCGCCAGGAAGGCACCGGACCCAACCCGTTTCCTTCGTCTGTGACGCTGATCGAAGCGGATCTTGAAGCTGGTCTGCCCAGGCTCACTGAAACGTTCGACTATGTGCTTTGTGCCGACATTCTCGAGCACCTGCGCGATCCGGGTCGGCTGCTGCGCCAGTTGCGCGCGGTCCTTTCGCCAGGCGCCACGCTAATTGCTTCACTTCCGAACAGCGGAAACATCTGGTTCCGTTTGAACGTGCTCTTCGGGCGATTCCCGCAGGAGGAGAAGGGCCTGTTCGATCGCACGCACGTCCGGTTCTACGTATGGAAGGGTTGGCGCAAGCTTCTCGAAGGCGCAGGCTTCCGCATTCATAGTGTCGAGACGTCTTCGATCCCGGTCGGACTGATGCTGCCTGAGCCACTGCGCGAGTCTGCTCCAGTTCTTGCCTTCGAGAGTGTATGCTACGGGTTGGCACGGATGCGCATGCAGTTGTTCGCCTATCAGTTCATCGTGCAGGCATCCGCTGACCGTCAGGGATGAGCGCGAAGTCCAAAGTCGTTGTCGTGATGCCCGCGTATAATGCGGCCAGAACTCTGCATATGACCTATGCGGAGTTGCCCCATAATCTCGTGGACCTGGTAATTCTAGTGGACGACGGCAGTTCGGATGAGACGGTGGCCATTGCTCGATCGCTCGGGCTCGAACTGTTTGTCCACAATCGGAACTACGGCTACGGCGCCAATCAGAAGACCTGTTATCGAGAGGCTCTAAAAGCAGGCGCAGACATCATCGTGATGGTCCATCCGGATTATCAGTACGACCCGAAACTGCTGCCTCAGGTAATTGAACCCATCGAGCACGGCAGTGCAGATGTCGTGCTCGGTTCACGACTGCTCGGCGGCAACGTTATGGCTAAGGGAATGCCCTGGTGGAAGTACGTTTCCAACCGCTTTCTGACCTGGGTCGAGAACCGTGCCTTTGGACTGGACCTGGCCGAGTATCACACCGGCTACCGGGCGTACCGGCGGTCGGCGCTGGAAGCTGTAAATGTGGACATGAACTCGGACAATTTCATCTTCGACCAGGAGATCATGGCTCAGTTCGTGTGTGCCGGGCTCCGTGTCGCTGAGGTTCCCGTGCCGACGCGGTACTTTCCTCAGGCTTCTTCCGCGTCCTTCGTGCAGAGTACGATCTACGGCCTTTCCATACTCACGCTGGTGTTCCGGTATGTCCTGCATACACTAGGCGTCCTGCGACAACGCCAGTTTGAAAGCCTCACGCGCCGTTACGCCTCCCGGAAGGACAGTCTCGCCCAGCCGTGACCGAACAACGGGCACCGGGGCCGTGGCTAACGTGGACGACGGACGCGCTGCTGATCTTTGCTCTCGCGGCCGCTTTAATCTGGCCACTATTCAAAGTTAAATACCTCGACATATGGGGCTCGATCGAGAGCACATTCATCGCGGACGCGCGGTTCCTGCGTGACCACTGGCCACATCCCAACTGGCAGCCCAACTGGTACGGCGGCACCCGCACTGATTACGTCTATCCCCCTGCACTGCGCTATGGCACGGCAGCGCTCGCAAAGTACGTACCCCGGATGCTGCCCGTGCGTGCTTATCATCTGTACACCGCCTTCTTCTACTGCTTCGGTATCGCTGCGGTGTACGCTCTGGTGCGCTATGGAATGAGGTCGCGTGTGTTCGCGGCACTCTCGGCCGTTGCTGTGGCGTTGATTTCTCCCAGCTATCTTTTCGTCAGGACCATTCGCGACGATACGCCGCTGTGGATGCCCTACAGGCTAAACGTGCTGGTGAGGTATGGCGAAGGACCGCACATGACGGCACTGGCCTGGATTCCGTTCGCCCTGTTGTTCACATTTCGTGCGCTGGAACAGTGGCGCCCCGGGTCTCTTGTGCTTGCGGGCGCTGGCTGCGCGATGGTGGTGTCGAACAACTTCTATGGTGCTACGGCTCTGGCTCTTCTGTTTCCTGTGCTTGTCTGGAGCGTATACATCACGCACCAGGACAAGTTCGTCTGGTTACGCGCTCTCGTGATTCCGTGCATCGCCTATGGTCTGACTGCGTTCTGGCTGGTGCCGTCGTATCTGCAAATCACGCTGAACAACATGCGGTACGTGTCAGCGCAGGGTAACCTCTGGTCGCGATGGGTGCTATTGGCGGCAGTGCTTGCGTTCGTTCTGCTCTCGGATCATCTCGTACGCGGACGGCGGGACGCCGCATGGCTGACATTCCTTTGCGGATCAGCAGGGTTGTTTGCACTCGCCACTCTGGGCAATCACTACCTCGACTTTCGCGTCATCGGTGAACCGTCCCGCCTTTTTCCGGAGCTCGACATGCTGCTTCTCCTGCTGCTCGCGGAGGTGCTTCGGCGCATCTGGTCGGGAGCCGGAGGATGGCCGGTCCTGAGACGTTCGGTGGTGGCGGCGGTCGCCCTTGCGGCACTGGTGCCTTCGTGGAACTACCTGATGCGTCCGCATTCGATCTTCCGCCGTGACAACTTTCCCGATCGCCGGCCGGAGTACCAGCTTCAGGACTGGATGGCGAAGAACATGCCCGGCTCGCGCGCGCTGCCGGCTGGCTCGGTCCGGTTCTGGTACAACGTCTGGAACGACCTTCCCCAGCTCGGAGGTGGCTCCGAGCAGGGGCTGCTCAACCCGACAGTGCAGCCGCCCCAGTGGCAGGTCTACCTCGGGCCGGAACCTGACCTGTCAATTCTCGGGCTTAAGATCACTGGGGTTGACGCAATTATCGTGAACTCGCGCGAGTCAAGGGAGATCTATCACGATTACGTGTACCCCGACAAATTTCGCGGACGGCTCCCCGTTGTGCATGACAACGGAGCAGGTGACGTCATTTACAAAGTCGAGCGCCGTTTTCCTGGACTGGCGCGAGTGGTGGACCGGGCACGGTTTGAAAGCCTGCCGGAGATTCCGGGCAATGGCGAGTTGCCGCAGCTTCAGGCGTGGCATGACGTACTGGAGAACGGACCGGAGCAGCGTGCCCACATGGAATGGCTGGGAACGGATGCCTTTCGGGTACGCGCCCGCGTGGAGGGCGGACAATCTATCCGCATTGCCGAGAGCTTTGACTCCAATTGGCGCGCGACCTCAGGTGGACAGCCGGTGTCGCTGCGCATGGACAAGACCGGTTTCATCGTGGCTGACCCTGCACCGGGTACTCATGACATCCTGTTCGAGTTCCCATTGCCCCGAGCTAACCTGGTCGGCCGGATCGTGACGCTGCTGACCATCGCTGCTTCGGGCGCGCTGCTGTGTTTTCACCGGAGATGGCCGTGGCGACCGCAGTCCGTTTAGGGTTCGCGGCCGGGCTGCTTTTCCTGCTTAATGTTGCCCTGAACTGGCCCTTGTTCCTGCCGGGTGAATCAGCGTATCGTGAGTCGATCGAGGCCGGCTACAAGGGGATGGCACGCTTTTTCGCAGGACATCCGAACCCGTGGGGCTGGAATCCACTGCAGTATTGCGGGCAGCCGCTGCAGTTCACGTACCTGCCACTGCTTCACTACGGTTCGGCGCTCCTGGCCGCCGTCGGAAACCTCGCACCGGGCACCGCGTATAAGATCCTCACGGCATCGCTTGCGTGTTTTGGACCTGCTGCCCTTCTCCTTGCGTTCTGGCTCTGGACTCGAAGTCTGCTGTTTGCCTCGGTTCTCGGGATTGCTGCTTCGCTCACCTCGCCGATGTACGGACTGATCCGGCACATGGATGCAGATCGAGGCGTTGTGTACCTCCCGTGGCGGATGCACGTGTTTGCCAAGTATGGCGAAGGTCCGCACACGGCCGGCCTGACGCTGATGATCCTCGCCCTTGTTTTAGCCTGGCTC
>DASQEG010000157.1:0-7950 GCA_035633775.1 Bryobacteraceae bacterium | reverse complement strand
GGGCGCGCATTGCCCGGATTCCAGGTGTGGTGGATTCCCACGTACACCAGGTGATGAACGGTCCGGACCTGCACATCGATTTCGACCGGACGCGATCGGCAGAATTCGGATTGACGCAGCAGGATGTCGCGAACGCCATGTTCGTGTCGTTGAGCTCGAGCGCGCAGGTGCAACCGAACTTCTGGCTGGACCCGCGAATGGGGATGACGTACCTCGTGGCGGCGCAAACGCCCCAATATCGACTGGATTCAGTGAATGCGATCCAAAATCTACCGATTCCGACGAGGCAGGGACGCCCGCAGTTGTTGAGCAACCTGGGTTCGATCAGCCACTCCGTTCACCCCGTGGTAGCCAATCACCGCAACGTTCAGCCCGTTTTCGACGTTTACGCCAACATTCAAAACAGCGACCTCGGAAGCGTGTCCGGCGAGATCCGCAAAGTCCTGGCCGACGCCGAGAAAGAGTTGGCGCCCGGCAGCCAGATCGAAATGCGCGGCCAGGTGGAAAGCATGGAGGAAGCGTTCAGCCGGCTCGGAGTAGGTCTGCTGTTCGCAGCGGTCCTGGTGTATCTGCTGATGGTGGTGAATTTCCAAAGCTGGATGGACCCGTTCATCATCATCACGGCTCTGCCCGGGGCATTCTGCGGAATTGTCTGGGCGCTGTTCGTGACACAGACAACGTTCAACGTTCCCTCGCTGATGGGCGCGATCATGAGCATCGGCGTGGCTACCGCCAACAGCATTCTGCTGGTGACGTTCGCGATCGAAAGGTTGGAACTGGGCCGGACTCCGCTTCAGGCCGCCATCGATGCTGGATGCACCCGGCTGCGGCCGATCTGCATGACAGCGATGGCAATGATCATCGGCATGATCCCGATGGCGTTGGGTGTGGGGGAAGGCGGAGAGCAGAATGCGCCTCTCGCTCGCGCGGTGATCGGCGGGCTGATGGTTGCCACGTTCGCCACGCTGTTCTTCGTTCCGTTGATGTTCAGCGTCTTACGCAAGCAGACGGTTTCAGTACAGGAGAAAGTCTGATGAGCACGCCAGTGAAAACATCCGAGTCCCAGGAACCGATTTCCCCACCGCCCAATCGGAGATCGGCTCGACTGATTGCGGGTTTGCTGGTTGTCGCGGCGCTGCTGGCGGCGGGCATTTTGCCCCGTTTATCCCGGCGAGAACAAGCCCTGTCCGTAGCGCATGCGGCGGAAACACATCAAAACAAAGTCGCCGTGGCGGCCGTGAAACAGTCGGCTGCAACATCCGCGTTGGTGCTGCCCGGCAACACGGAAGCCGTGAACGTGGCCACAATCAATGCACGCGCCAACGGTTACGTGAAGCGACGGTCCGTAGACATCGGTTCGCGCGTGAAAGCCGGACAGTTGCTGGCCGAACTCGAATCACCGGAGGTGGACCAGGAGTTGTTGCAAGCACGTGCCAATGTACTGCAGTCCCGCGCGGCAGTGGCGCAGGCTCAGGCGAATGTCGAGCAAGCGCGGGCCGGCGAGATGCAGGCTCAGGCGAATCTGGAAGAGGCGCGAGCCAATCAGGAGATTGCGAAGGTTACGGATCAGCGCTGGAGCGCGTTGGTGAGCAAAGGAGTTCTGCCGCAGCAGTCGGGCGATGAGCGCCGGTCCGCGTTGCTCGCGCGGCAGGCCGGAGTGGCGGCGGCGTCCGCGGCTTTGCAGACGGCTCGAGCAACGGTGGCGTCACAGGAAGCGAGTTTGCGGGCTGCGCAGGCGGCGGTGCAGGCACAGGAAGCGAACGTCCGCCGTGCTGAACAGCTACAGGGCTTCCAGCGCATCGTGGCTCCCTTCGACGGTGTGGTCACTGAACGGCGCGTCGAGCGCGGAGACCTGGTCATGGCCGGGACCAACGGCGAGCGGCCCTTGTTTGCAGTCGCCCAGTCGAACACGCTGCGCATTCAGACCAACGTACCGCAGACCTTCGCCGTGGATTTGCACCCGGGCCTTCAGGCTGAGGTTACGATTCGTGAACTGCCGGGACGTTCGTTTCGGGGTACCGTGGCGCGAACGGCACATGCGCTGGATGCGACCTCCCGAACGTTGTTGACCGAGGTTCAACTCGACAACAAAGACGGCTCGCTTCTGCCCGGAATGTATGCGCAGGTCAAGTATGACGTCCCGCAACAGCGTCCCGCGTTTCTGATTCCCAGTGACGCGTTGATCGTCGATGCTCAGGGTACTCGAGTGGCGATCGTGGGCGCGGGCAATAAGATCCGGTTTTCTCGGGTGGAGGCAGGCCGCGACTTCGGATCGGAGCTCGAGATCATGAGCGGCGTTTCGGCCGGCGATCGAGTGATTCGCAATCCAGCGGACACGCTGGCTGAAGGTGAGCAGGTAGAAATTCAGCAGGACGCTCCCGCCGGAGCAAAGAAGCAATGATGCGGCTTTTTCCCGTGACGGCTGCGCTGACGGCAGCCACTTTCATGCACGCCCAAGCACCGGGAGACGTGCGACCGTTCTCGCGACCGTCCGAGAGCGCTCCCGTGCGCGCGTCGAACTCGGGCCGACTGGACGAGTTGCTGAGAGACGGCAAACTCCAATTGTCACTACAGGATGCGATCGCGTTGGCGCTCGAGAACAACCTTGATTTGGAACTGCAACGATACGGCACGCGGATCGCGGACACCGACCTCGAACGCGCGCGAGCCGGCGGTTTTCTACGCGGCATTCCTTTGTCCGTAAGAGAGGGACCTCCAGGCTTGGGTTCCCCGGTGGTGGGCCCGAACGGAAGCCTGGGCGGAGGCGATACGCCTGCGCTGAACGCAATCACCGGCCCCGGTGTACAAACGGACTTGTCCATCATCGGTTCGCTTCCGCTTTCCACCGGCCCGGCGGTGCCACGTTATGACCCGTGGCTCGCCGGAACTTTGTCGTGGAATCAGCTTTCGACACCACAGAATTCTCTGTTCCTGCCGAATCTCACGAATCTGACATCGCGCACGACGACCGCAAACGTCGGCGTGGAGCAAGGATTCATCTCTGGAGGTTCGGCCAGTTTGCGCATGGAAAACGACCGCACGAGGGTGAACAATCCGCTTCTGCTCTACAACCCTTATGTCTCGTCCGGACTCGTGCTGTCGCTTCGCCAGCCTTTGCTGCGAGGCTTCGGACCGGGCGTCAACACGCGCTATATTCACATCGCGCAGAATAATCAGCGTATCTCGAAGCTCGTGTTCCAGCAGCAGGTGATCAGTACCGTAACGGCTGTCGTGCGTCTGTACTGGGACCTGGTCAGCTTGAACAATGACGTCCGCGTGCGACAGGAGTCCGTGGTATCGGCCGAGCAGTTGTTGCAGGACGTCAACAATCAAGTAAGCGAAGGTACGGCGGCAAAGATCGATGCTACGCGAGCCAACGCGGAGTTGTCGCGCCGAAGCCGCGACCTGGCCGTGGCACGAACGCTGGTACGGCAGCAAGAAGCCGTTCTGAAGGATTTCCTTACGCGGACCACCAACGCGCAAGCAATGACAGCGGACATCGTGCCCACGGATAGCATTGCGATTCCTGAAGTGGAAAAGATCCAACCCATGCAGGACCTGGTTCAACGAGCGTTCGAATCGCGACCCGACCTCGCCCAAGCTCGCGTGCAGATCGAGAACTCCGAGATCAGCTTGAAGGGAAGCCGGAACGCGCTGCTACCGACCGTGGACGTGATCGCGTCAGCACGAAACAATGCGCTGATCGGCGACACGAATCCAGTGGCGGGTACCGGACTGCCGCTGACGCCGACGGGGGGCGGACTCGGCGCTCCGATCTTCCTTGGCGGTTATGGCGGCGCCCTGTCTCAATTGTTCAGCCGTAATTTCCCGGATTACGGGGTGGGTGTGGAAGTGAACATTCCGATTCGAAACCGCTCGGCGCGGGCCGATGTGGTGCGAGATCAGCTGAGCGTGCGCCAGCAGCAGATTCGATTTCGGCAGTTGGAAAAGCAAGTCAGACTCGAGATCACGAATGCGGTGCTTGCGGTGGAGCAGGCGCGCGCCAGCTTCGAAGCGGCGCGCAGTGAACGCATGCTGCAGGAGGAGTCGCTGACGGCCGAGCGCGACAAGCTACAAGTAGGCGCGTCTACGAACTACGTTGTGACCCAGTTCCAACGCGATCTCACCGCCGCGCGCTCCGCCGAAGTGTCGGCACAGAGCAGTTATCAGAAAGCGAAGACGGCGCTGCAGCGCGCAATCGGAACGACACTCGACGATTACGGCGTGGTGCTGCAAGAAGCGCTCGACGGATCCGTTGCACGACGGAGCATGCTGCCAGGAGGCAAGTAGCGATGCGGTTCTCGAACTACATTCTGCCGGCCGAGAGGCTGGCGGCTAACATCGCGGGCTTGTTGCCCGACTACGTGCCCGGCTTGTCGACAGGGGCGGCAGAGATGACCGACCTGCGCACGTGTTGGACCAAGACTGCTCGGAAGACCATGGAGGCGCTCGCGCGTTCGAGCGGGGCAGAGCCGGTCAGCGACGATGTGAACCCATTTTCCACTGAGCGACAATTAAACATGTTTTGGCGTCGCGGGAACGAACCGGTTTTGGCGGCCAGTTCCGGCTGGGGCGATCGCGATCAGGTTGACCGCAGCATCCAGCGCCTGCTGATGCTGAAGATGCCACAGAAGGTCGTGTTCTACAGTTGCAAGCAGTGGCAGGACCAGGTTCTGGACCAGTTGAACTACGCCTTGCGGGAGTACCGGCATCACATCCCGGGTGAACAGTACATAGGACTGAACGTGATCGGCGTAGAGCGACGAGTCGTGGCGACGCTGGCGGAGGTTACGGCAGAAGGCTCGGCTCCGATTTTCCGCCCGATGCCCGATTCCCCCTTCGTTTGGAGCGCCACGGCGGGCTAAGGTACTCCCATGGTCCACGTTGCTGCCCAACCCGCCTCCACTGCATCGGACACAGAGCTGCTTGAAGCTTTACGACGTGTGTCCGTATTCGGAGACCTTTCCGATGATGAGGTCGAGTGGTTCGCGTTGCGCTGCTCGCAGGTGCGGCTGGAGCCTGGCGAGGCTTACGTTGCAGAAGGCGAACCGGCGAATGACATGATCGTGATCTTGCAAGGCGAGATCGTGGCTCGGCGCGAGCAGTCAGGCGGGGTGGACCAGCCAGTGTACACGGCCCATGCGCCGGCTGTGACGGGTGCGCTTCCTTTTTCCCGTCTTACGCACTATCCCCGAACCGGCCGTGCGGTAGTCCCAACCTGGCTGGCTCTATTTCCGCGACACGCTTTCGAGGAACTCACTGCGCGCATTCCCCGACTTGTGCAGCGCCTGATCAGCGTGATGTCCGACCGCATTCGTGATGTGACGCTGGCGGACGGCCAACACGAGAAGCTGGTGGCACTGGGTAAACTATCCGGAGGGTTCGCGCACGAGTTGAACAATCCGGCATCCGCGCTGCGGCGCGCCGCCGACCAGTTGCGCGGGTCCCTGCATGCGCTGCTCGATGCTAACGTGCAACAGGATGACCGCCCATTGTCGGTGGACCAGCGGCGCTATCTCGCTTGCGCTGAGCGGGAAACGGTTGCGAACCTGCCGCAGATTACGACGTCAGATGCTTTGGCCAAGAGTGACCGCGAAGTCCAGATCGCAAACTGGCTCGAAGCGAACGGCGTCGAAGCCGCATGGGAGCTTGCGCCCTCCCTGGCGGATATGGACTGGACCGATATCGATCTGGAAGACCTCGCGTCCCGTTTCGAGCCCTCCGACCTTCCTTATGTGCTTGCCCGGCTCACCTCGACGATCAGTGTGGGGCAGCTGCTGACGCAACTAGATGACGCGGCCAGCCGAATTTCGACGCTGGTGGATACTCTGAAGTCGTACTCCTACATGGACCGCACGCCCGAAACTGAGGTGGACGTGCACCACGGTCTGGAAGCGACGCTGAACATGTTCCGCCCGAGGTTCGGCGACCTAATTTCCGTCAACCGGCAGTACGATGCATCACTCCCTTGTTTGATTGCGAATGGCGCCGCGTTGAACCAGGTTTGGACGAGTCTGCTGGACAATGCGGTGGAGTCCATGCAGACGGGTGGGTCGCTTGTGGTTCGAACAAGCCGGGAGCCCGGTTGCGCGCTGATCGAGATCATCGATGATGGTCCCGGCATTCCCGACGAGCACAGGAACCGTGTTTTCGAGCCGTTTTTCACGACGAAACCGTTCGGCAAAGGGATGGGTCTCGGGCTGGACACAGCCTTTCGCGTCGTGCGGCAGCATCATGGGCACTTAACGTTTACAAGCCGCCCTGGTGAAACGCGGTTCCAGGTACGCCTACCGTTCCGTCGCCAATATGGAGTGTAAGCAAGGAGGAGCCGCCGCGTGGACCGGTGCGGCACCTCGCATGGGCGGCGCTGGCCAAGCAGCCCGTCCATGACTCTGCATCAACGACGTTGTTGCTTTTGCGCTGCAACCTGGGTGCCCGAAACAACGTTCTCCAGGACCCAAAGCTCATTTTTGCCGTGATCCGAAACCCACACCGCCTCGCGTCCGTTCGGGTGAAAGCTAATCTTCGCGAACGAAACGTTCGTAACTATGGCGCCCGCAAGGT
Source organism: Bryobacteraceae bacterium (assembly GCA_035633775.1). Lineage (GTDB taxonomy): Bacteria > Acidobacteriota > Terriglobia > Bryobacterales > Bryobacteraceae > JAWXCM01. The sequence goes on along the minus strand of DASQEG010000157.1, from coordinate 1,386 downwards.
TCACACCTCGAAGTTCCACTTCCGAGCCGGTCTCCAGGTTCTGAATCCAATATGTGGTGTGCCCGTTCCCAACTCTGCGGTAGGCCACGCCGTTCGAGCCCACCCAGTCCAGCGGTGTAATGCGCTCGTCGCCCGTCGTGCGTGCCAGTTCTCGTTCTTCTCCGTTATCCAGCGGGAACAATCTCAGGCTGCGGGAATCGGGAGTGGTGTAAAAGAGTGAACGACCATCGGGCGACGGCGGACGCGCGATTAGTCGCCACGGACCATTCTTCAGGTGTTCCCTTGCACCCGTTCGCAAGTCGATCTTGTCCAGAGAGAGGATCGCACTCTGGCCGTCTCGGCTGAAGCAGAGCAGAGTGTCTCGATCCAGCAACGGCAAATGACAAATTCCGGGAGCTACTGGCTTCACTTCGCCCGTCCGTGGTGCCACTGCGAAGGTCATCGCTTTGCCGTCAGGCATGTGCCCATCGACATATAAGCGATCACCGTCGGGCGACCACGCTGCGCCCGTACGGATGCTTCCGATGACGGGAGCGAGATTTATCTCGCGTTCCTCGCCCGTCGCCGTTGATCGAAATGTCAGGACTGGCGCCGATCGTCCCAAAGAGTTGCGGTTGGTTGCGTAAACCAAAATCGAACCATCAGGCGACCACCGAGGAACAAAGACGTCATCGACGAAACGCTCCGTGATGACCCGCGGCGTGCCAATCGCGCTGCCGGTGAGCGGGTCAAACTTCGCCGTCGTCACAGCGCGGGTGAATCCTTCATTGATGTAGTACAGCGATCCCTGGGCACTGAATCCGAGCGGCCGGACGGAACCGATGTTTGTCTTGACTAGTGCCGGTTCCTCTATCGCGGAGCCTTCGGCGACTGCGACGCGGTACGCATCAACGCTGCCGCGGCGATCGTTGGCGAACAAAATCGCCTTGCGGTCAGGCGTCCAGCCGAGCACCGTGTTATTGCCGGGCCCTCTCACCAGCAGAGAAGACTCGGACGATGAGCGCGGGAGTATATGAATCGCGCGGCCGCTCCCGCCCGATTCATCGGGCACGTCATACACAATGTACCGGCCGTCAGGTGAAAAAGTGAAGTTAGCCGGGCGTCGTGAGGCGCTTCTTGGCCCGAAATTCTTCCAGAGTTGCAGCGAGCCGTCCTTCAGAGAGAGAACGTTAAGGGTGAATTTGGCCGGTTCGTCCGCGGCCTGGCTCAAACCAGCACTGGTGGTGAAGGTCAGCTCCCTGCCGTCAGGAGACCACGCTCGCAGCACGAGCATGAGCCATCGCATTCCGCTTTTCTCATCGACGAACACCCGGCGAGGATTAGAACCGTCAACTCCGACCACGTGAATACTCCACGTCCCTCCGGTTGCGTCGAGAGCCGGATAAT
>DASQEG010000156.1:0-5914 GCA_035633775.1 Bryobacteraceae bacterium | reverse complement strand
CAGTGCATCGACCTTGACTTCTTCAAGGAAGTGATCCGGCTCGCCACGCACTACGGCTCAATGGTCGTGCATGATTTCGCATACGCGGATCTGTGCTTCGATGGATATCGCGCTCCGAGCATACTTCAGGTGCCCGGAGCCAAGGAAGTAGCCGTCGAGATTTTCTCGATGTCCAAGAGCTACAACATGGCAGGCTGGCGCGTTGGATTCTGTCTGGGAAACCCGCGCATGATTGCGGCCCTGGCGCGCATTAAGAGCTACCTCGATTACGGAGTCTTCCAGCCATTGCAGATCGCGTCCATCATCGCGCTTCGCGAGTGCGAGGACGAGCCGCAGAAGATCTGCGCGTTGTACCAGAAACGTCGCGACCTGCTGGTAGACGGTCTGAGGAACGCAGGCTGGCCGGTGGACAAGCCGAAAGGCTCCATGTTTGTCTGGGCGCCGATACCGGAGCGGTTCCGCGCCGCGGGGTCACTCGAATTTTCGAAGCAGCTGCTGCAAAACGCACTCGTCGCCGTCTCTCCCGGAGTGGGTTTCGGCCCCTTGGGCGAAGGGCATGTGCGGTTTGCATTGATCGAGACCGATCATCGAACCCGGCAGGCGATTCGTTCTATCAGGCAGTTCCTGAAGGAACCCGAACGCCGTGTCCAGCCGCAAGAGCCCGAGACGGTATCGCAGGCAGGAGCTGATTAGCCTCCAAAGGAGTTCCGTGCGTCACGCGCTAGTACTGCTGTTCGCCAGTGCTGCGGTTTTCGCGAAGCCGATCCCGGTAGTTCTGTGGGCGCAGACGGCCGTTCTGCCTCCAGGCACGAACAGCACTGTTCGGACCGAGGTCGTCCAGCCCGCGGCACCTTCGGGTGCAGTGCCGGCGGCGATGGGGGTTGCACTTCCGGCGGGCGCAATCCGCGGAGTAACGCCCGGCGCTGGACCCGGCGCACCGGTCGGACCGGGAGCAAACCCGCCTCAGGCGATCGGTGCTCCTTCAGGTGCAAGCGCAACGGAGACAGGTCTTCAGTCGAACCCCTCGGGTGCATCGCCAGGAACAGCGGCAAGTGGCAGCCTTTCTGGCGACCCGTGCCGGTCTGCAGTCTTATGGGCCCAGACGAGCCCCCCTGCTAACGGCGGTCCTGTCGAAGTTCAGATCGCTCCGTTACCTGCAAGTTGCCCTGCACCTGCGCTTGGAGTAACAGGCGCGTGGCTCGTCCCGATCGTTTCTCCCGGTCCGGGCCGGTACCGCTTCTCTGCAGCTCCGAACACAGGCGCCGAAGCCCGGTCGGCCACTCTTGTGCTTGGCGAACAGGTCCTGCGAGTGACCCAGGGCGGATTGCCAACCGTACGCGCCGCCGTCGCACCGTCACGTCTGATGTTTGGAATGCAGGCTGATGGCAGGATCGAGGCCCAGAGGATTCGCGTCTGGGCCGAGGGTGCTACGGATGGCCTCAACGTCAGCGCCACGGCCCCGTGGGTTCGGATTAGCAAGGCGACCATGCGAAAGGGGGTGCTGTCGGCCGAGGTCTCGGTGGACACGACAGCTCTCCCGGCGGGCGCGCGCCATGACGCGGAACTGCTGATCGTCTCCGGGCAGCCGGACCGCGCACCGCTCCGTGTGCCCGTGATCGCCGAACGCGGACGCCTTCGCTAATCGCCGTCCTTGAAGGTCGGCGGCTTGGCAGGTATGCGCCACAGATAGAGGTATCGTCCGTCGACCTCGATGCGCTTCTCAGGCTGCCACTCACCCATGTCGAAACTGTGCGACACAATCCGCGTGCCCGGTTTCAAGTCGCGGAACAGCTTCGGCCGAAGCTTCAGGTTGATGCTGGGCAGCAGATACAACGTAACGACCGTGGCGTCGGAGATGTTGGCCTCGAAGAGATCCTGATTCAGGAAGCGAACCTTGTCGGTGACCTTCTCCGTTTTGGCGTTCGCTTCAGCTTCCGCGATCCTCTCTGGATTGATATCAATTCCGGTCCCGCGAACGCCGAACATCTTGGCAGCAGTAATCGGGATGCGTCCGTCACCCGACCCGAGATCGAAAAGAACGTCTCCGGTCTTCACCTCACCAAGCTTCAGCATTGCTTCGACGATGGTCTGGGGCGTCGGAACGTAGGGCACATCGGGGCTCCGCTTCGGCGCTGCAGCCGATTGCGGAAAAACCGTCGCCGCCGAACCCAGTGAGACCGCTGAGAGGAAAAGGCGTCGTGTGATCGTCATAGGCTCACAGCGTACAACAATCACACCACGCCTCACCATAACTTACGGTTTGGGCGGATGGTCGTCTTTGGTCTGCTCGAAGCTTTCGCCTTCGGGATTGCCGCCGCCGCTCTGACTGGGTCCACGTTGTACGATGGGTCTGCCACCGGCCTGCCCGAACTTATCGGAATTCTCCTCGGCGAACCGTTCCTGCCAATCCGGCGTCTCCGGCCCGGCGTCCTGGACGCCCTTAGTTCTCTCCTCCGCGTCTTTAGCTGCGCTCATATGTGCCTCCGCCTGGGAGGACTTGTACGGTCCAACATAGGTTTCATGAAGCGCGGGGGCTGGCGCTTACGTTACATTAGGTAGACAGCCCGTAGTTAAGGAGCAGAACGATGAGCGACATGACTGGGCAGGAGCCCGGCGGCAGCTCGGACATCAAAGTACCGATCCTGATCGGTGTTGTGGTGGCATTGCTGGGTGCCAATATCTGGCTTTATACGCAACTCGACAAGGTCCGTGCTGAGTTCGGCGAATTCAAGGCTTCGATGCAGAACGAAGTGGCGAGCCTGAAGGAAAGTTCGACAGTTTCCACGCAGACCGCCCGCCGAAGTCTGACAACCCTCAAAGATGAGCTCGATGCCGCGCGCCGTCAGGCCACTATGGCAGTCGGCCAGGCGAAGGTTGAAGCCCAGAAACATGCTGAACAGCTGGCGCAGCGCGTTGCCAGCGAACAGGCCCGGCAGACTCAGCAGGTCAAAACCGAGCTAACCGAAGCTGTGTCGAATGTGGAGAAGACGGCAGCCACGAAGTTTACTGAGGTCACCAGCGAGGTTGGCCAGGTGCGGACAGACGTGGCCAGCACGCGAAGCGAGCTTGAGAAGGCTGTCACCGATCTTCGCCGGGTTCGCGGCGATCTCGATGGAACATCATCCCTTGTGGCGACGAACGGCAAGGAGCTCGAGGCGCTAAGACGGCTCGGTGAGCGCAACTTCGTCGAGTTCAACCTCGCAAAAAGTAAAGAGCCCCGCCGCGTGGGCGATATATCTCTCGTGCTGAAGAAAGCCGACATGAAGAGAAATCGTTTCACGCTCGAGGTAATCGCGGATGACAAGAAGGTCGAGAAGAAAGACCGGAATATCAACGAGCCGATACAGTTCTACACCTCGAAAGCTCGCCAGCCCTATGAGCTTGTCGTAAATGAAGTACGTAAGGACCAGATCATCGGCTACCTCAGCACCCCACGAGTCCAGACCTCACGCAATTAGGGCCAGTTCGCACGCGGAGCAGGCAATCCCTGCTCCGTCCTGAAAAATGTGCTGCAGCGCTGACACTCCGCCCCCGGTAGTTCCACGAGTAAAATCAGCCACATCCGCTTTGGCACGCTGTTTGCTTGTTCGAGTGCTGTGAGGGTGGTGGCGTGACAACAACAATAACAGGATCAAACGGTTACGAGCGCCTTGAAGCGGAACCCGGCGCTCTTGCAGCAACCGCCGACGCGGACCAGCAGGTTATTTCCCGCCTTCCGGCGATCTTCTGGGCCGGCGTCATTCTCTTCGCAGCCAACGCAGCGATTTTGCTGTTCGTATGGTTCTCCCCGAACCTTCAGGTCGGTATGTACGGCGAGGAGAGCGATGGGGCAGTGTCTTTGAACAAACCCTCTCCGTTCATCGAGGAGAATGTGCAAGTTGCCCGAGCTCACAAAGTGAAAGCTCCGGAAAAGGTCGTTCCCGTATCTTTCGAGAATCCGGTGATGACCGACGGCGCTACAGGGCTCGACGCGACAGAGGCAACCATGACCATGGGGCGGAGTACACCGCAGGCGCTTGACGTCGCGGAGAAGGCTGCTGATTTCCCGCGCATGTCCGCGGCTCTATACCGGCCGGAAGCCGCTGTGCACTCGGTCACAACCGACGTTGCGCCCCGCAGAACGACCGCGCAGCCCTAATCCGACGAGGTGCCGAGCAGCTACTGAACACGCACGGTGGCGCGGGCCTGCTGCTCGGCACCCGCTTTGCGAGCCGTAAGGATGTATTCGGTGGTCGCCTTTGGCCTGACCTCGACACAATTACTCAACGAGCGGGACACAGAGCCCACGTTCGGTTCAATCCGGGCCGTGTCAGCGCTTGCCACACCATAGCAGAGCAGGCCTGCCTGACCACGCGAAAGGACCGGCGGGTTCGCGTAGAACGTCAGCACTTTCAGGTTTCCCCCGCCCACCGCCTCCAGGGCTTTAAGCTCCTTCTCCGCCTTCTCCTTCTGGGCTCGTAGCTCGATCTCCCGATTGGCCTCTGTGCGCAGCCAGAGCGTGATGCCGGCGTACAGGAGCGCCAAAACCGGCGCGATCCACAACCAGCGGACCCACGTTTTCATCCAGATACCTGCTTTCGTGGAGTTGCGCGGCGACTCCGAAGTCGGACTTGACTGGTCCTGGTTGGCGCGCTATCCTGAACTAGGACCGAACCAGTCGTATTTCCATGCTGAAGCTGACTCGCAAAGCTGATTATGGCCTGATCTCGCTGAAGCACATGGCGCTGAAAAGCGGATCGGCCAGCGCTCGTGAGATCGCGGACTGCTATGGGATCCCGCTTCCCCTGCTTTCCAAGGTGTTGCAGAGGCTGGCACGGTCGGGCTTTGTCCAGTCCGAGCACGGCGCCAACGGGGGTTACCGTCTCAGTCGGGATGCTGGACGTATCAGTGCACTCGAAGTGATCCGGTCGATTGACGGACCGGTCTTCCTGACCTCCTGCTTTACCGACGAGCCTGAATGTACGCTGTCGGGCAAGTGCAAAGTACGGGAGCCGCTGCGCAAGGTTCATGAGGCCATCCAGGGCCTGTTGGAAAACATCTCAATAGCCGACATGTGTGACGCCGAGGAGCTTCAGGGCTGCGGCCCGCATCAAAACGGATTGTACAGCGCCGATGCGCTGCGTCCTGCCGCCGGTGCCCGGGAAAGAAAAGAACTTGTATGAAACTGCCCATTTATCTCGACAACCACGCGACCACTCCGATGGACCCGCGTGTCCTCCAGGCCATGCTGCCGTGGTTCACCGAGAAGTTCGGCAACGCGGCCAGCCGCAATCACGCGTTCGGCTGGGAAGCTGAAGAAGCGGTGGAGAACTCCCGCAAGCAGATCGCCGATCTGATCGGAGCCACCTCAAAGGAAGTCATCTTCACCAGCGGCGCGACGGAATCGGATAACCTCGCGATCAAGGGCGTCGCGCAGATGTATGCCGAAAAGGGCAATCACATCATCACAGCCGCCAGTGAGCACAAGGCGGTGCTCGATACCTGCAAGCATCTGGAGAAGGAAGGATGCCGGGTTACCTACCTGCCGCTGAAGGCCGATGGCCTGATTGACCTGGACATGCTTCGTGAGGCGATCACGGACAAGACGGTCCTGGTGTCGATCATGTACGCCAACAACGAGATCGGCGTGGTTCAGCCGGTTGCGGAGATCGGCAGAATTTGCCGCGAGCGGGGCGTGCTGTTTCACACTGATGGTGTACAGGCCATCGGTAAGATCCCTGTAAATGTGAATGCCGACAACATCGACATGATGTCGATCACCGGCCACAAGCTTTACGGCCCGAAGGGCGTGGGCGCGCTCTACGTTCGCCGGCGCAACCCGCGCGTCCAACTAACGGCGCAGATGGACGGAGGCGGTCACGAGCGCGGCATGCGTTCGGGAACGCTGAACGTTCCGGGCATCGTTGGACTGGGT
>DASQEG010000155.1:0-5717 GCA_035633775.1 Bryobacteraceae bacterium | reverse complement strand
TGCTGGTTAACTTCTGGACTTATTCCTGTATCTACAGCCTGCGCGAGCTTCCTTATATGAAGGCGTGGGCGGCGAAATACAAGGCTGCTGGCCTGGTCGTGATCGGCGTTCATACGCCCGAGTTCTCGTTCGAGAAGGACGAGGCTAACGTGAGTCAGGCAATCCGGGACTACGCAGTGACGTATCCGGTCGCGATCAACAGCAATTATTCCATTTGGCGAGGTTTCCACAACAGATACTGGCCAGCAAACTACATTATTGATGCAAGCGGGAGAATCCGTCACAGCTACTTCGGCGAGGGCGCGTACGAACAATTGGAGCAAATCATCCGGGACCTACTCCGGGAACGTGGTGCCACCTCCCTGGACGACAGTGCTGTCGCGGTACCGACATCAGAGGTAGAAGCGCCACCGAGCAAAGAAGTGCATTCCCCCGAAACTTACGTCGGCTACGGACGCGGAGATCGATTTGTGTCTTCCTCCCAAGTCGCACAAGACCGCCCGCGTTTATACAGCTTGCCCAACTCGCCTTCTCTCAATGAGTGGGGTCTTGAAGGACTTTGGAACATCGGAGCGGACCGGGCCGTGCTCCAGAAGGAGTCAGGGCAAATTGTGTTTCGGTTCCGTAGCCGCGACCTGCACATGGTGCTCGCACCTTCACCCGACGGGAACCCCGTCCGATTCAGGGTTACGCTGGATGGACGGGAGCCTTCCGCGGATCGCGGCTCGGACGTAACGCCCGAGGGCGCCGGGGTTGTTCAGGCCCCACGCCTTTACCAGCTCATCAGACAGAAGGGCCTGGTGACGGACAGAACCTTCAGGATCGAGTTCCTTGACCGAGGCGTCCAGGCGTTTACATTTACGTTTGGGTAATCATGCTGGTTACCTTTGGTCTGATGACCAACGCTTGTGCCCTGGGAGGACGCTAACCCATGCAGTACGACGCAATCGTCATTGGGACGGGTCAGGCAGGGCCGTCTCTGGCGGCGAGGCTTGCCGGGGCGGGTTGGAAGGTGGCGATCGTTGAACGCGGCCGATTCGGCGGAACTTGTGTAAACACCGGCTGCATTCCCACGAAAACGCTGGTGGCAAGCGCACGCGCGGCATGGATGGCACGCCATGCGGACGATTATGGCGTCGTTCTCGACGGCCCAGTGTCGGTCGACATGGCGAAGGTGAAGGCGCGTAAGGACAAGGTGGCCGGCGCGTCGAGGACAGGCTTGGAGACCTGGCTGCGAACCACAACCAACTGCACGGTGTACCAGGGACATGCACGGTTCATCTCCGATCACGAGGTGGCAGTCGGCTCCGAGACGCTCATCGCAGACCGAATATTCATCAACGTGGGCGCACGCGCCGCGATACCCGAAATACCCGGATTGACGGCTGTCTCGTTTCTCACGAACTCGTCGATGATGGATGTAGATTTCCTTCCGCCGCACCTGATCATTGTCGGCGGAAGCTACATCGGCCTGGAGTTCGCACAAATGTACCGAAGGTTCGGCAGCCGGGTGAGTGTGGTTGAGAGGGGGGCGAGGTTGCTGGGCCGCGAAGATGCGGATGTCTCAGAGAGCATATTTCAGATTCTCAGTGGCGAGGGCATTGACATCCATCTGGGCTCAGATTGCATTTCGGCTCGCAACGAAGGTGGCGAGGTCGCCATTCGAACGACGTGCGACGGCGGGATTTCAGAAGTACGCGGATCGCACTTGCTGCTGGCCGTCGGCCGACGACCGAACACGGACGACCTGGGGCTCGAAAACACCGGGATCCTTCTCAATGGGCATGGCACGATCCAAGTGGATGACGAGCTGCGCACAAGCGTTCCAGGCATATGGGCCATTGGTGAATGCAACGGACGCGGAGCATTCACGCACACTTCGTACAACGACTACGAGATCGTCGCGGCCAATCTGCTCGATGGTGAGCATCGTAGCCTGAACGATCGGATCACTGCGTACGCGCTGTATATCGATCCGCCGCTTGGACGCGCCGGACTCACCGAATCGGAAGTCCTGCGCTCGGGACGGCCGGCGCTGATTGGGAGACGTCGCATGTCCAGGGTGGGGCGCGCAGTCGAGAAGGGCGAGACTCAGGGTTTCATGAAGGTGTTTGTTGATGCCGAATCGAAAGAGATTCTTGGGGCAGCCATTCTCGGGACGGAGGGCGACGAAGCGATTCACTGCATCCTCGATACCATGTACGCCAGAGCTCCCTACCCCGTGCTGCAGCGCGCAGTTCACATTCATCCGACTGTTTCCGAGTTGATCCCGACAATGCTGGGTGAGCTGGTGCCGCTCGTGCGGCCGCAGGATTGATCGAGCCCTACCCAAGAGGCGAGGCCGAGGTCTGGTGGGTTCAGCGGCACGGGCACGTTGTACGATCCGCCCACCCCGAACGGCACCCACCAGCCATCTGCCCGTGCCCCCGTAGCGCCTGTCTATTGGGAACCGTGGTCTGTCTAGGCCCACTCGAGTTCTTCGGCGCGCCAGGGAAACGGACTGCCGGCGATCATAACGACCGCTGGCAATGAACTCCCGCGTCGCGTCAGATGAATACGTCTGAAGCGGCCGCGCGCGTGCAACTCGGCACTCCCCGGATCACCAGGTCGGGTACGCCGTGAAAACGAAGTCTTTGGCCTTCACCACCGTATGGCACTGGTGGCACACCGCTTTTCCAAATGAGCTGTTGCTGTATTCCGGCTTGAAGGTCTTCGATGCTGCGTCGTACAACCACTGCGCGTATCCCCATCCGTCCGTGTCCGGGAATCTCTTCGCATCCTTCACCATGAAGCCAATTCGCCTGAGGGTGTCCGGAACCATCACCGGGTATGGAGAATGAGCGTCTTTCTTGGACGTCCATTCGACCTTCGCCATCATGGCGCCATCGGGAACAGCCTTGCCGTTGCCGGGAAAGCCGTCTTTATAGGCGTTGATCATTACAGAATTGCCCGTAATGACCTTGAGGCCATCATTCGTCGCACTCGGCGCAATGCTTTCCCACGCCTCGTAGCCGCGGAATTCGGACAGAGCGATTCCGTTTGCTCCGCCGACTTTGAACCGATCTTCGGCGGCGAGCGCAGAGATAAACACCATTGCCACCATCATCCTCTGTTTCATTTCCTTGTCCCCTTTCGTTCTGAACTCAATCAATCTGTGGCTGGCCAGCCTCGTGACGATCACGACAATGTTGCAATCGTTCAGTCCGGCAGCTCTGCGCCGGCCTGCTCGCGCACCATGTACTCGGCGTACCAATCGGGCCAGTTCGGGTGGCTTTGTCCAAGGCGGGCCTCATGCTGCCCATGCGCTGCCGCGGCGCGCTGCATCGCGTTTGACAGATCAGCCGTCGACGCGAAAGTTGTGTTACCGGCGACACGACCGGGGAATCGCGCAGTCACCTCCTGTACCAGCCAGCCGTTACCGTCCGGATCGCTGAAAGATATGAACGAGGCATAGCTGCCGCGCTTCGGGTGCGGGCCGTTGACCCGGCCGTCATTGCCCGGAAACCTGCATCCGTATCCGGATGAACAATGGAAGATTTCGCTTGCATCTACACCGCGAGCAATGAGTTCCTCGCGCGCAGCTTCGATGTCCGACACGATCAGGTGCAGCCCCTGCGCGGAACCGGGCGGGGCGGGCGTGACGTTCGTACCGAACTGAACCGAACACCAGGAGCCCGGAGGTGTGAACTGGATTGAGCGGGACCCGTCGCTGCCGACAAATTCGCCGTCAAAGCGCCAGCCGAGGCGCTCGTAGAAATTTCTTGTGCGGTCCACATCCGAAACCGGCAGCAGGACCACTTCAAGTCTCATGTCCAATGTCGAAGTGGCTGGGCGATGGGTCTGTTCATCGTTACTAACAACATTGATGCTCATCTCCACCCCCTCGGACGGAAGTAAGTGTGTACCTGTCATTGTCAAGATCCTTTCAGCCCTGTGCTCTTCGCTTATCGAACGGAACGCGCTCGAACATCTTCCGCACGCCTCGGTTCAGGAGCTTGATGTTCTTGTCAGATTTCTCGGTGAGCGTTCCCATCGCCGAACCGCGCCAGATCAGCTTCTTGGTGTTTGTGTCGAAAAGGTCAACCACCAGTGTTCCGACGGTGTAGGTATCCTCAGTTGTCGTGGACGTTCCGAAGCCGTCTCCGAGGCCTCCTCCCCAACCCCAGCCCCAGCCATTGCCGACAGTGTCGTAATAGGTCCGGAGAGTGCGGTGATCCTCCGTCATCTCCATCGCCATGATTGACACCTGTCCACCCGATTCGACCTCCGTCCAGCCCCGGGCGGCCAGTGCCGAATTCACAGCGGCCTTGATCCGGTCAATCGCAAGGGGCTCCTCTGCACGCACGGCTTCCCACGAATAAGTCGTGTACCGGCTGAAGTCAGCGTTCCGGTCGTAATCAGTTCTCACCTGCCCGTCCAACGCCGCAGTTGCAATAACGCCCACGATTGCCAGCGAAAGCAAGGGGCGAAGCCTAATATCCATTTGGTCTCCTTCTACCGCGGGAGCTCAACAGGACCGCGGCACCGTCCGTAACGCACTTACATAGCCATCGCATGTTCGCTCAGAACCAGCAGCGGTGCATGTCGGCGTGACACTGAGTTACCGACATCGATGACCGCACGTCGACACCGCGCATCGACAGGAGTCGCAGCGCGGGTACGCCCGCATGGACCTAAGTCCTTCGAGGGCGTCGCGTTCCCGACGGATGGTGTGTCACTGGCAGACTAGTCGGCTGTAGCCTTCCGTATTCCATGCGCCGAGTGACGTGTTCTGCGTCGCTCGCACAGTTCGGGAGTTCAACGAGCACTCGACACCACCCTTCGACACTTCGACTAGAACGGCACGCCAGATGAGAGTCACTGATGCTGTTCCTTCAACGCCATAAGCCAAACGGCCGGCGTGGCGGACTGTTTGCACGAAGAGCCGGCGACCAGGAACTGGAGCTTAGAGGAGCACATCGATCATGCAGCCTTGGTGGTGCGATTTTCGTATCTGTCTGTGCGCGGGCGTGCTGCTGCTTGCAAACACTGCATGTTCAGTACAGTCGAGCGGTGCGACGGGTCCCACGCCTCCGCTTGAAGTTCGTGTATTACCGGCTTCGCAACGGGATGTGCCCATCTACAAGGAGTGGATCGGTACGCTCAGCGGCCTCGTCAACGCAGACATCACGGCTGAGGTTTCGGGCTACCTCATTGAACAGGCCTACAAAGAGGGAACCTTCGTCTCTAAGGGCCAACTGCTGTTCAGGATTGATCCACGACCATTCGACGCACCCTTGGACCAGGCTCGGGGCCAATTGGCGCAAGTACAAGGACAATTGGAGCAAGGACGCGCACAGCTAGCGCAAGCGGAAGCACAAGTCGCCATTGCTGAGGCCAGTCAGCGGCGCACGCAACTCGACGTTGAACGCTACACACCGCTCGCACAACAGCAAGCGGTGACGCAACAAGACCTTGATAACGCCATCCAAAACAACCTGGCAGCGAGAGCGCAGGTTGTTCACGCTCGCGCGCAGGTCGCGACGGCCAGGGCGCACATCGTCGCACTCGCTGGAGCGCTGCAATCGTCGGCAGCCGCCGTTGAGACGGCCCGAATCAATCTGGGTTTCACCCGGATAGCGGCTCCGATCGACGGCATTCCGGGCATTGCGCAACTACAGGTCGGATCTCTGGTAAGTCCAGCCACGGGTGCCCTGACGACGATTTCGACCCTCGAT